>NZ_JRKC01000074.1:0-14837 GCF_000800925.1 Microbacterium sp. ZOR0019
CGAAGCGGCGGGTGAATTTGTTGCCGTGGAAATCCAGGTAAGACTCGACCGCGAAGCGCCCGCCGTGTCCGAGCGGGGACACATCGGATTGCCATGACCGCTGGAAGCGCTGGTTGAGCTCGATCGGGCTGCGGTAGTTCAGCAGAGCCATGCGCCGCGCCAGGGCGAGACCGCGGTGGGGGCCGTCGCCATCGGACAGGTCGTAGTACTCGCCGCCCAGGAACCGCGGATCCATCCGGATGGTCTCCAGCTGCACGGTGTTCAGCGCGATCTGGTCGGCCGTCGTCACCGGCGGAGAGGAGAGGACCGCGAGTCGCTGCACGCGCTCGGGGTGGGTGGCGGCCCACTCCAGGGCGTGCATGCCGCCCATCGAGCCGCCGATGACCGCGGCCCACGTGTCGATTCCCAGCGCATCGGCAAGCCGTACCTGCGCCGCCACCTGATCGCGGATCGTCACGTACGGGAATCGCGAAGCCCACTCGTAGCCGTCCGGGGCGACACTCGCCGGGCCCGTCGAGCCCTGGCAACCGCCCAGCATGTTCGGCGCGATCACGAACCAGCGATCGGTGTCGAGCGGTGCGTCGGGGCCCGTGATGTCCTCCCACCAGCCTGCGGTCGGATGGCCCGCTCCTGCGGGGCCACGCAGATGGCTGTCGCCCGTGAGTGCATGGAGGACGAGGATCGCGTTGTCGCGGGCGGCGTTCAGCTCGCCCCAGGACTCGTAGGCGATCCGGATACCGGGCAGCTCCGCACCGCTCTCCGTGGCGAAGGCTCCGAAGGCGGCGAAGCGCCTGCCGCCGACCGGGTCACCATCACGCCAGGCCCCGGTCGCCGGGGGGCGGGCGCGGAGGAGACGGACGTCGGCCTCCGTCACGGGTGCCGACGGCACCGTGTCCTCGGAGGTCGTCTGCCAGTCCATCCCTCCATTGTCGCGTGACCCGGCACACATCGGCGGCAGGTTACGCTCGCGCGAGCATCAATTCTGGTCGACGCCCCCGCACAGCGTCGACGCCCCTCCTGAGAGACGTGATTCAGGAGGGGCGTCGACGGTAGGACGGGGTGTCGACCGGAACAGCGGGGGTCAGGCGCGGGCGGCCTCCGACACGGCGCGTGCCGCGGCGAGAGCCTGATCCAGGTCGGCCTTGAGGTCCTCGATGTTCTCGATGCCGACCGAGAGGCGCACGAGGCCCGGCGTGACACCGGCCGTGAGCTGCTGCTCGGGGGTGAGCTGCGCATGGGTGGTCGACGCCGGGTGGATGACGAGCGAGCGGACGTCGCCGATGTTGGCGAGGTGGCTGAACAGAGACAGGCTGTTCACGAACTCGCGCCCGGCCTCCACGCCGCCCTTCAGCTCGAACGACAGCACGGCACCGACACCCTTGGGAGCGTACTCGTTCGCCTTGGCGTACCAGGGCGAGGAGGGCAGCCCCGAGTAGTTGACCGTCGCGACATCGTCACGGCCGTCGAGCCACTCGGCGATCTCCTGGGCGTTCTGCACGTGACGCTCGATGCGCAGCGACAGCGTCTCGACGCCCTGGATGAGGTTCCACGCACTCTGCGGCGCGATCGCGGAGCCGAGGTCGCGCAGCAGCTGCACACGGGCCTTGATGATGTACGCGAGGGGGTCGCCGACGGCGGCGGTGTAGCTGGCGCCGTGGTACGAGGGGTCCGGGACCGTGAGGCCGGGGAAGGTGTCGACGTTCTTCGACCACTCGAACGTGCCGCCGTCGATGATGACTCCGCCGATGGTCGTGCCGTGGCCGCCGAGGAACTTCGTGACCGAGTGCACGACGATGTCGGCACCGAACTCGAACGGACGGATCAGGTACGGGGTGGCGATGGTGTTGTCGACGATCAGCGGCACGCCGTTCTCGTGCGCCACGTCGGCGACGGTACGGATGTCGAGGATGTTGATCTGCGGGTTGCCGATCGTCTCTGCGAAGAACAGCTTCGTGTTCGGACGGACGGCGCGGCGCCATTCCTCGGGGTCGTCCTGGTTCTCGACGAACGTGACCTCGATGCCGAGCTTCGCGAGGGTGTACTTGAAGAGGTTGTAGGTGCCGCCGTAGATCGAGCTCGAGGCGACGAAGTGGTCTCCGGCCTGCGCGATGTTCAGGATGGCGAAGGTCGAGGCCGCCTGTCCGCTGGCGAGCACGAGCGCGCCGGTGCCGCCTTCGAGCGCGGCGAGCCGCTGCTCCAGCACGTCCTGGGTCGGGTTCTGGATGCGGGTGTAGATGTTGCCGAACTCCGCGAGGGCGAAGAGGTTGGCCGCGTGATCCGCGCTGTCGAAGACATACGAGGTGGTCTGATAGATCGGCGTGGCGCGCGCCTTCGTGACCGGGTCGGGGGCGGCGCCGGAGTGGATCTGCTTGGTCTCGAAGCGCCAGGACTCAGGTGCGGACATGTGATTCCCCCAGGAGTGGTCGGAAGGTCGGATGGCGGATGCCGTTGCTGCGAGAGTACGGAATATCGCTCGGTGTCAACAGTGGGGGAGAAATGTGACGTAACAGAGCGGTGCCCGCCGTCGCGCGAGCGAGGGATCCGCGACAGCCCGTGGGGGACTCCGCAATCCGGGGCGAACATCGTACGGTGGAGGCATGGCCAACAGACGTGCAGTGGTGACAGGGGCGAGTTCGGGGATCGGCGCGGCGACGGTGCGCGCACTCCGGTCGCGGGGATGGGATGTGGTCGGGGTCGCCAGGCGCAAGGACCGTCTGTCCGCGCTCGCCGCGGAGACCGGAGCCTCCGTGATCGCCTGCGATCTGACCGACCCGGCTGCCGTCGACGCCCTCGTCTCCACGCTCGCGGAGTCGGGCCCGGTGCACGCGCTCGTGCAGGTGGCCGGCGGTGCGCGCGGGACCGATCGCATCGAAGACGCCTCGGTCGAGGACTGGCAGTGGATGTTCGATGCGAACGTGCTCGCGACGCAGCGGCTCGTGGCGGGACTGCTCCCGCTGCTGCGCCGAGCTGCCGACGCGGACGGGCACGCGGACACCGTCTTCGTCACCTCCACGGCCGCCCAATCGGCGTACGCGGGGGGAGCCGGGTACAACGCGGCGAAGGCCGCCGAGGGCATGCTGGTCAAGGTGCTCCGCCAGGAGTTGAACGGCGAGCCGATCCGGGTGGTCGAGGTCGCGCCCGGGATGGTGCACACCGAGGAGTTCACGTTGAACCGGCTGGGCGGCGACGCCGTGGCCGCGGAGGCCGTGTACGCCGGCGTCGACGCACCGCTCCTCGCGGAGGACGTCGCCGATGTCATCACCTATGCGCTGGAGGCACCGGGGCATGTGAACCTCGACCTCGTCACGATGCGTCCGGTGGCTCAATCCGCACAGCACCTGCTCGCCCGCGGACCGCTGCGCGTGCGCTCGATCGACTGACGATGGCGCGCACGCTGGCCGAACTCGCTGCGGACGGCCTCATCGACGCGGGCTGGGCGGAAGCACTCGCCCCGGTCCAGGAGACGATAACCGGACTCGGGGAGAGGCTCCGCGCGGAGCAGGACGCCGGCCACGGCTACCTGCCTGCCGGGGAGGACGTCCTCCGGGCGTTCCGGCGGCCCCTCGCGGACGTGCGCGTGCTGATCACGGGGCAGGATCCGTACCCCACGCCCGGTCACCCCATCGGCCTGTCGTTCGCGGTGGACCGTGAGGTACGGCCGCTGCCGCGCAGCCTCACGAACATCTACAAGGAGCGGGAGAGCGACCTCGGCATACCGCCGGCGCCGCACGGTGATCTCACCGCCTGGAGCGATCAGGGCGTGCTCTTGCTCAACCGCGTCCTGACCGTCCGTCCGGGGGCGGCCGCCTCGCACCGAGGCTGGGGGTGGGAGAAGGTCACCGAACTCGCGATCAGAACCCTCGTCGCCCGGGATCAGCCTCTCGTGGCCGTGCTCTGGGGCAAGGACGCGGCGAATCTGCAGCCGATGCTCGGTGACACGCCGGTGATCGTCTCGGCCCATCCCTCCCCGCTGTCGGCGAGCCGCGGGTTCTTCGGATCCCGGCCGTTCTCGCGCGCGAATGCCCTGCTCACGGAACAGGGGGCCGAAGCCGTGGACTGGAGGGTGGAAGGCGAAGCCTCTCCGTCTCTAAGCTGAGCCCATGCAGTTCGAACCGGGGGACCGTCGCCGTGTCCTCCCGCGCCACCTTCGCCCGCAGGCCGCGCCCGAGATCTTCGCGTACACGATCCGGCCGGTCCGCCCGGCTGACCTGCCTCACGTGCGAGAGATCTACAACCACTTCGTGAGCAATTCCGCGGTCACACTCGATGAGCGACGCAGCAGCATCCCGTACTGGCGCGAGAAGTACGCCCTGCTCACGCGGTTGGAGCTGCCCTTCCTCGTCGCCGTGTCCCCGGGCGGCGTCGTGATGGGATACGCGCTCGCCCAGCCGTGGGCGGGGAAGAACGCCTACAAGTACACCGTCGAGGACTCGATCTACCTGGGCCCGGGGGCCGGCGGGAAGGGGCTCGGAGTCGCACTGCTGCAGGCACTGATCGACGCGTGCGAGCAGATCGGGCTTCGAGAGATGGTCGCCGTCATCAGCGATCGCGGCGCAGAGGCGTCGATACGGCTTCACGAGAAGCTCGGTTTCGTCGAGGCCGGGCGCATGGGGCGCGTCGGGTACAAGTTCGGCCGCGACCTCGGCACCGTGTACATGCGGCGCGTGCTCAAGCGGACCGGACGGCGGCGCGGAAGCCTCTTCGGGGCACGTCGCTGAGCCGGGCGACCGGCGGTGACGATGTGCGCTCAGACGTCCCCGGAGCGCGGGATCACCGGGATCGCCGCCAGCAGGGACTTCGTGTACTCCTGTGCGGGGTGCAGGAGGACCTCCTCCGTCGATCCCCGTTCGACGATGCGGCCGTCCTTCATCACCGCGACGCTGTCGCACAGGTTCTGCACCACGCCGATGTCGTGCGACACCAGAAGAAGCGTGAGGTCCGTCGTCCGGCGAAGCTCGATCAGCAGATCCAGGATCTGTGCGCGCATCGTCACGTCGAGGGCGGAGAGGGGCTCATCGCCCACGAGGATGCGGGGTCGATGCACGATCGCCCGGGCGATCGCGATCCGCTGGCGTTGACCACCGGAGAACTCGTGCGGGTAGCGATCGCCCATCTCCGGCTCCAGGCCGACCTGTGCGAGCACCTCGCGGACCCTCGCTCGGTGATCGCCGTCGATGCCGAGCGCCCAGAGGGGTTCGCGAATGATCTGCCCGGCTGTCATGCGCGGATCGAGCGAGGCGAACGGGTCTTGGAACACCATGCCGGTCTCGCGGCGCAGCCAATGCAGCGACTTCGCGGTTGCGGCGGCGTCCACGGGGCGTCCGTCGATGGTGACCGTGCCGGATGTCGCTCGGTCGAGCCCCAGGAGGAGTCGGACCAGGGTCGACTTCCCCGATCCCGATTCGCCGATGATCCCCACGGATGAGCCCTCGACGACCTCGAGGTCGGTCGGGAACAGTGCGGTCTGCGTTCGGGGGCGCTCGAACAGGGAGCGCTTCGGGAGGCGGTGGTCCCTTCCGAGTCCCCGCGCTTCGATCAGGGTCACGAGACACCGCCGTCCGGGCGCCACAGGGTCGCTGTCGCATCCCGCAGCAGCCCCTGTGTGATAGGGGAGGAGGGGGCCGAGAGGAGAGTCGACACCGCCCCCGACTCCGCGACGCGCCCGCGCTCGAGCACGACGCCCACGGTCGCGACCTGAGCGAGCACGGCGAGATCGTGGGTGATGAAGACGAGGGACATGCCCTCCTCGGCGACGAGGGTGAGCAGGAGCGACAGGATCTCTGCCTGGATCGTGACGTCGAGTGCGGTCGTCGGTTCGTCGGCGATGAGCAGGCGCGGACGGCAGGCGAGTGCCATGGCGATCGCGACGCGCTGCCGCTGACCGCCCGAGAGCTGGTGCGGATACCGGTCGACGATCGACTCCGGATCCGGCAGACGCACGCGCGCGGCCTCGGCGATCGCGCGCTCTCGGCCCTCGCGGCGACCCACTCCCTCGTGGATGCGGATCGACTCCGCGATCTGCCTGCCGACGGTGCGGATGGGATTCAGCGCCGTGCGGGGCTCTTGGAACACGATGCCGATGTCGTCGCCGCGCAACCGGGCCAGCTCGCGATCGGGCATTCCGATCAGTTCCACGCCGTTCCAGCGGATACTGCCGGACGCGCTCGCACCGTCGGGGAGGAGGCCGAGCACGGCGAGGGCGGTGAGCGACTTGCCGGAACCGGACTCGCCTATCAGACCCAGGCGCGCACCATCCGGAACCTCGAACGAGATGCCGTCGACGACGCGGCGCCCGTCGATCTCGATCACGAGGTCTTCCACGGAGAGACTCATGAGACCACCCCCGGGGTATGGACTTCGGCGGAACGGTGCCGCAGGGTCGGGTCGGTCGCCTCGCGCAGGCCGTCACCGAGGAGGTTCAGCGCGAGCACGGTGATCGTGATCGCGAGACCGGGCCAGATCACCGAGAGCGGATGCACCCCGATGTAGCGCTGGAGGTCGGCGAGCAGCAGCCCCCAGCTCGGTTCGACCACGGAGGCACCGAACCCGAGGTACGACAGACCTGCCTCAGCGAGGACGGCGACGGCCATCGACCACGAGAGCTGCACGATGAAGACCGGTGCGACGTTCGGCAGCAGGTGGCGGACCAGGCTCTGCGACGGAGTCAGCCCCGCGGCTCGACCGGCCAGCACGAAGTCGCTCTGCTGCACGCGGCGCAGTTCCGGTCGCGTCACGCGGGCGATGTTCACGCCGAACCCGATCCCCACGGCCCAGATCACGACCCAGAGCGAGCCGCCCCAGACCGAGGAGATCATCATGGCGATCAGGAGGACGGGGAAGGCGATCAGGATGTCGACGAGCACCGCGACGGTCTCCCGCATCCATCGAGCGGTGAGGGCACCGAGCGCGGCGAGGGAGACTCCCACGACCGTCGCCACGACGCCGGCGCCGACGCTCACGAACACGGTCGTGCGCGCTCCCGCCATCAGCAGGCTCAGGATGTCACGGCCGGTGTCATCGGTGCCGAGCAGGTGTGGCCATCCCGGGGGGAGCCACCGCTCTCCGATCTCCGACGCCTGAGGGTCGAACGGGGTCCACCACAGGGCGACGAGCGCCGTGCCCGCGACCACGGCCACGACGACGAGCCCGAATCGCCCGGTCGGGGTGCTCCAGAGGCGGGCGAGCCATCGGGGAGTCATGCGGCCTCCCGTTGGCGGGGGTCGATCGCGCGGTGCACGAGGTCGACGAGGAAGCCCACGACCAGCACGAAGCCGGTGAGGACGAGGAGTTCACTCTGCACCTTGATGAGGTCGCGCGTTCCGACATCGGCGACCAGCATCCGTCCGATGCCGGGGAGGGTGAAGAGCTGCTCGATCACGACCGATCCGACGATGATCCCGGCGACCTGGAGCCCGAGGACGGTGACGATCGAGAGCCCGACGGCAGGGATACCGTGCTGGATGAGTGCTCGCGTGCGAGTGAGGCCTTTCGCGGCGGCCGTGCGTACGAAGTCCTGTCCGGCCGCTTGGAGCGTGGCGCTGCGCACGAACCGCATCAGCATCGCGCCCTCCACGATGCCGATCGTCAAGGCGGGGAGCAGCAGCGACTCGATCGCCCGCCACGGTGTCGACCATCCGGTGCGCGGGAAGCCCTGCGGAGGCAACCAGCCCAGCCAGACCGAGAACACGACGATGAGCATCATGCCGGCCCAGACGACGGGGACGGCGGCCAGCGCCTGGGCACCGACGCTGAAAGCCGTGCCTCCGCGGCGACCGCGCAGGAGTGCGGCGAGGATGCCGAACGGCACGGCGATCAGTACGGCGATCAGGAGCGACATGATGCCGAGGGGCACGGTGACCTGCGCCTTGAGCAGAAGCTCCTCACCGACGGAGGCGCCGGAGAGCAGGGAGGTCCCCAGGTCGCCGCGGAAGATGCCGCCGATCCACTCGGTGTATTGGGCGACCAACGGGCGGTTCAGGCCGAGGGATTCACGCAACGCGTCGACTTCGGTGGGTGAGGCCTGGGTGCCGGCGATGAGTTGCGCGACGTCTCCCGGGAACACGCGCAGAGTCAGGAAGATGAGCGCGCTCGACACGAGGAGCCCTGCGATGAGCAGGGCTCCTCGTGTGAGTGCGTATCGGATCACGGAGGGGTGGCCGCCCGTTACCCGTCGGTGGAGACGGTGACGCCGGCGAGGTCGATGCGCGAGTTGATCGAGTCCTCCGGGAAGCCCGCGACGATCGGGCTCACTGCCGTGATGGTCTCGCCGTTGTACAGCCAGTCCGCGGCGTGATCCTCCGACACGATGCGCGCGGCCTGCGCGAGCAGCTCGGCGGACTTGTCGGGGTCGACCTCGGCGAGAGCTTCGGCGTACAGGCGCTGCACCTCGGTGTTGTCGTAGCCGAAGTAGTAGTCCGGGTCGGCGAAGTTGCCGAAGTCGCGCGGCTCGACGTGCAGCACGAAGCTGAGGTCGTAGTCGTGGTTGGTGTACACGTCTTCCAGCCAGGTCGGGAACTCCACCGAGTTCACCTCGAGGGAGACGCCGACCTTCTTGAAGTCGGAGATCAGCACCTTCGGCACCGTGGTCCCGTAGAAGGCGGGGATGGTGAGGGTGAGCTCCAGGTCCTCCTGGCCGGCTTCGGCCAGCAGGGACTTCGCCTTCTCCGGGTCGTAGGAGATCACATCGGACAGATCCTCGTAGCCCGGGTCGAGTTCGGGGATGGGACCGTACAGGGTCGTTCCCGCGCCGACGGCTTCGACGAGCGCGTCGTGGTCGATCGCGAGTCGCAGCGCCTCGCGCACCCGGACATCGTCCAGAGGGGCCTTCTGGTTGTTGAACGCCAGCGTCGCCTTGTCGGTCGTCCGGCCCTTCGTGAGAGCGAACTCGCCGGAGTCCTCGAGCTGCGGGGCGAGGTTCGGGTCCACGGCGGTGAGCACGTCGACGTCGCCGGCGAGCGCGGCGTTCACACCGGCGGTGAAGTCGGGGATGTACTGGAACTCCACCTGGGCGACGCCTGCCTTCTCGCCCCAATAGTCGTCATTGCGCGCGAACGTGATGGTGCTGCCCTTGTTCCACCGGGTCAGGGTGAAGGGACCGGTGCCGTTCTCCGCCGACTTCAGGTCGGTCGTGTCCCCGGTCTTGAAGACCAGCCCGGCGGGGCCCGTCAGGGTGAACAGGAAGTTCTGGTCCGGCTCGGTGAGCACGATCTCCACCGTGGTCGCGTCGGGTGCGGTGATCGAGGAGACCTTCGCGAACTCGGCGTTGCCCTGCACGGTGGCATCGGTGCGCACGGTCTCGTAGGAGGAGACGACGTCCGCGGAGGTGAGCGCCGTGCCGTCGTGGAACTGGATGCCCTCGTTGAGGGTGAAAGTGTACGTGAGGCCGTCGTCGGACACGGTGTAGTCCGAGGCGAGACGCCCCTCGATCTCGTTCTCCTGCGTCCGGCTGACCAGTCCCTCGTAGATGTTGTCGATGAGGATCTGCTCGAGCGCGGCGCCACTGGTGTGGCGGATGTCGAGGTTGGTCGGTTCGAGGACCAGGCCGACGTGCAGGGTCGCGTCGGGGTCGGGCGTGCCGGTGCCCGTGGTGACGGTCGGCTCGGGGGAGCCGGCGCAGGCGCTGAGTATGACGGCGGTCGCCGCGAGCGCGGCGATCAGCGAGAGACGTCGGGTACGTCGGAACATGGGCGTTTCCTCTCGGTGCGGCAGTTGCTGTGTGCCGTTGGATCGAGCCTAGAGATGCGTGGGATGGTGCGGGTCGGGTATGGAACGAAGCGTCATATTCCGTCGGAGACGGCGGGGGACGCGATGAGGGCGGCGAGGGCGGTCGGGGCGGTCTCCTGGACATTGTGTGTCGCGTCCAGCGTGACCAGGCGGGCGGTGGGCACGCGACGTTGCAGCTCGGCGGCGTCCGCTTCGCTGACGAAGCCGCGCTGCGCGCGGACCAGGGTGATCGGCGCTCGGACGGCGGAGAGATCGTCCCACCCGGTCTCGTGCAACACGGACGGCGCGGCCACCGAGCCCGGATCGTGGGCGGCGAGTGCCTGGGCGGCGAGGTGCGCGAAGTGGTGCTTCCACTCGACGCGGCCGTCCTCGCGCACGCGGGTGTTGAGGAAGACGCCGCGCTCGGTCTCGGCGCGACTGCCCCCGAAACCGAGCGACATCGCCTTGTCGACCAGCTCATCTCGGGAGGCGAAATCGGTCGGACCGGCATAGAACTCGCGCAGTGCGGCCGGACCAGCGGTGACGTCGATGCCCGGGGTGATGTCGACGACGACAAGCTCGGACACGAGATCCGGGCGCGCGGCGGCGAGTGCAGCTCCGGTGAGTCCGCCGAGGGACTGGCCGACGACGATCTGAGGCGGGACCGCCCACGCGTCGAAGGCCGCCGCGATGTCTCGGGCGAGCGTGCGCGGGGTGTAGTCGGCATCGTCACGCCAGGAGGAGTCGCCGTGTCCGGCGAGGTCGATCGCGAGCACGGGCTCCTGAAGCGCCAGGACCGTCGTGTCCCACGTGTGCGCGTTCAGACCGGCACCGTGCAGCAGGGTGACCCGAGGCGCGCCGGTCCCGAACCGCAGCGTGCTGAGTACGCGCCCATCGTCGAGGGGGAGGGTGACACGCTCCACCGGAGGGAGCGGAACGCCGAGCGCATCGGCCTGTGCGGGAAGATAGCTGAACTCGCTGATGTCGATCGCCACCTCCACATTCTGCTCCCTGCGCCCGGAGACGGAGAAATGCGAGAGCAAAAAGCTAAATATGACCCAGAGTTCACTTGTCGTTATGGCGCCTCTAAGACAGAAAGGAGTGGCAGTCTGCATTTCGACCTCTTGGGGCGAGCGAGGGGCTAGCGGACGCGCGACGAATATCATGGAGTCATGAGTGAGACGCGTGTGCACCTGTCCAAGACCGAGCCTGCCGCGTACCAGGCGCTCGATGCGTTCTCGAAGACGGTGGGCCAGATCTGCGCGGCGAACGGCATCGACGATCGTCTCAAGGAGATCGTGATGATCCATTGCTCCCAGCTCAACGGCTGCGCGTACTGCGTACGGATCCATGTCGACCGTGCCGTCGCGGCCGGCGTCGACACCGATGTGCTCACCCAGATCTCCACGTGGCGCGAGAGCGGTGTTTTCAGCGACCGGGAGCGGGCGGCACTCGAACTCGCCGAGGCCTTCACCTTCATCTCCGAGGACGGCGTCTCGGATGACGTGTACGACCGCGTCGGCAGCGTGTTCACCGAGAAGGAATACGCCGCTCTGAGCTGGGCGTGCGTTTCCATCAACGCGTTCAACCGCATCGTGATCGCCGGCCGCTACCCGGTGCCCCCGCGCGCGTCCCAGGCGCAGGCATGACCGTTCTCCGCGTCGATGGGGTGGCGAACATCCGCGACGTCGGCGGCATCCCGGCAGCAGGCGGTCGCATCCGCGCCGGTGTCCTCCTGCGGGCGGGGCAGCTGTCCGGTGCGACCCCCGCCGGGGCGGCCCTCCTCCGTGAGCGCGTGCAGCGCATCGTCGACCTTCGAGACGGCGAGGAGGTCGCGGCGGAGCCGACGGAGATCGACGGGCCGGAGACCACGCACCTTCCCCTGTTCCTGGGGTCGGTGCGGTCGTTCTTCGAAACCGACATCAGCCTCGAGGGGCTGTACCTGCACCTCCTCGAGGAGAGCGGCGATCGACTGGTGGCGGCCCTCCGCATCATCGCCGCGGGCGAGCGCACCCTCGTGCACTGCACCGTCGGCAAGGATCGCACCGGGGTGACCGTCGCTCTGGCGCTCTCCGCCGTCGGTGCCGAGAGGGAGGCCGTGATCGCCGACTACGCGCTCACCGAATCCCAGCTTCCCGCCCAGCGCACGCGCCGCATCGCCGAGTACCTGCGGTCTCAGCATCCGGACGCCGTGCATGCCGTCGCGCTCGCGACGCAGTCGCCTGCGCCGGTGATGCGACGTCTTCTCGAGCAGGTGGATGAGCGCTGGGGTTCCGTCGCCGGGTACCTGCGCGCCAACGGGATGACCGAGGGGGAGCTCGCGGCGCTGACACAGGCGCTCGTCGAGCCGGGCGAGTAGTGCGTGCGCACGTCTTCTCACAGCAGGAGCAAGGTTAGGCAAGCCTTCACTTGGTGTACGATGAAGTCATCATGAACACCTCGCTCGAGACTCGCAGCACGCGCGCGGAACGTCGCGCCGCACGTCAGCGCGCGCACCACCTGGTCACGGCCGACGAGCAGTCGCTCGCCGAGCTCGAGGTGTTCCTGACCACGCTGCCGCTGTGTGCTTCCGGGCGGATCTTCATCGAGGTGCCCGAGGCCGCGGATATCGGCGTGATCGACGCCCCGGGCCGTATGACGGTGACCTGGCTCGCGCGCGAGCAGCGCACCGGTGCGCCCGGCAGTGGTCGCTCCTGCGCGCCGGGACAGGCTCTGGCGCGGGCGACCTGCGCGTGGGCCGATGAGATGATGTGCGACGACGAGATCGAGACGCACGTCACGCTTCTGGGTGGCTACCTGGGGACGGCCGACATCGTCGAGCACCTCACCGGCTCCCTGGCGATCTCCCCGGCACAGATCCGCACGCCCGAGCGTTTCGGCCTGCTGCCCGCGCAGCGCTGAGGCGTAGCCCTCAGCGGGTGCGCCGCACGTAGTTCCCGTCTTCGAGCCCCGCTTCGATCTCGAAGCGGTTGCGCAACGGGTCGCGCCCGGCGAACAGGTAGAGCACGGGCATCAGGAAGCCGTAGCGGAGCCACTGGGCCTTGTGCACGGCCTCGTGGCGCAGCACGGCTTCGGTCGGACGCGCGTCACCGGTCAGGAAGCAGCCTCCGACGCAGACCCCGCCGCGGCGAAAGGTCCATTTCGGCATGCCCCGGAAGACCCAGAGCCCGGAGCGTCTCTCCACCGGGCCGGTGCTCCACAGCGCGCCCCACATCCAGCCCACGGAGGTGCCCCACGCGTAGCCGAGTCGGCTGATCGGGGAGCGCAGCAGGAAGGAGGGGATCCGTCTGTCGAAGCGGCGCCCGCGCGCGAGCACCTCGTCGGCCGTTGCGCGCCACTCCGAGTCCGGCGTCATGCCACCGCTCCGATCAGTCGCAGCAGCGCGCCGAGATCATCGACGGCGTCGGCCGGGGACCGCGGAGCGAAGCCGGCGATGGTGGCGCCGGCGAGCGGGATCTCTCCGCGCAGGGTTCGGACGGCGGTGCTGAGTGCGGCGGGGGAGAGGCCGAACGGCTCGGACGACGACACACCCGCGAAGTCCGAGGGATCGAGCACATCGACGTCGATGTGAACCCACACGCGTGAGGCGCCCGTCGAACGCACAGCATCGAGCAGAGCCTCCGGGCGCTCGAGATCGGCGACCGAGAGATTCGTCAGCGGCGCGAGCGGCGCGATCTCCGCGTCATCGAGCGTACGCATGCCGACGGTCACGACGCGGTCGGCAGGGATTGCGGGGGAGAGCGTCAGTTGCTCCTCGCCCTCGCCGAGCAACGCGCGCAGTGCCATGCCGGAGAAGGCGCCCGAAGGGGACGTCTCGGGGGTGTGCAGATCTGCGTGTGCGTCGCACCACACGACGGCGAGATCCTCGGTGCCGCCCGGGAGTGCATCGAGGGCGGCGACGGTGACGCTGCAGTCGCCGCCGATCACCACGGTGTCGGCGTCGATATGACCGTGCACGAGCTCTCGGGTCCGGAGCAGCGCACTCAGACGGCGGACGCCCGTGCCGAGCGCTTCACCGGCCTCGACCGGCACGTCCAGCACCGTCGTGGCCGCGCGGGGCAGATCGCCGGCGATCGCGGACGCGCCGTCGACGAGGAGCATCGCCCGTGGCGCGGGTGAGCCCTGCCACTGCGGGATGACCAGGAATCGCACCATGGGTGCCTCCGAGGGAGAACGCGGATGCCCCGAACACGAGGTCCGGGGCATCCGCTGGTCGTGTCAGGAGCCTTCGAGGGCCTGACGGGGGGCACTGCCACCGGCCTTGAGCTCGGCGAGACGAGCCTCGACCTCGGTGAGCTCGCCGAGGTCTTCCAGGCTCTCGAACTGCGCGTCGAGGCTGGACGCAGCAAGTTCGATCTTGCCCTGCGCGAGAGCCTCCTGACGGCGGACCTTGTCCTCGAACCGGCCCAGCTCGCTGGTGGGGTCGAGCACGTTGATCGAGCCGACCGCGTCCTGCACCTTGGTCTGCGCCTCGGCGACCTTGGCGCGGGCGAGCAGTTCGCTGCGCTTGTTCTTGAGCTCGACGAGCTTGTCCTTCATGCCGTTCAGGCCGCTCTTGAGCTTGTCGACGATCTCGGTCTGCGCGGCGATCTGCGGCTCGGCGCCGGTGGCCTCGCGCTCCGCGCTGATCTGACGCTGGAGCGCGATCTTGGCGAGGTTGTCGAACTTGTCGGCGTCGGCGGCATCACCGCTGGCGCGCATCTCGTCGGCCTTGCGGCTGGCGGCCAGAGCCTTGTTGCCCCATTCGGTGGCCGCCTGGACGTCCTCTTCGTGGTCGCGTTCCAGCAGGCGCAGGTTGCCGATGGTCTCCGCGATCGCGGACTCGGCGTCGGCGATGCTGTTCGTGTAGTCGCGGACGAGCTGGTCGATCATCTTCTGCGGGTCTTCCGCAGAGTCCAGCAGAGAGTTGATGTTCGCGCGGACGAGGGTCGAGATACGTCCGAAGATGGACTGCTTGGTCATGCGTGGTTCCTTTCAGAGGGCGTCTTCGAGAGCTTGGCGTAAGAATCTGTGTGGCGGATCAGAAGCGTCTACCTCCGGATCGGCCGCTACGGCCGCCGCCGCGGGAACCCCCGCCGCCGCCGAAGCCGGAGCTGCGGAAACCGCCGCCCCCGGAGGAGCGCCAGCCGCTGCGG
>NZ_JRKC01000075.1:0-50607 GCF_000800925.1 Microbacterium sp. ZOR0019
CCCCAGCCGAGCGGCTCGATCAGCAGGAGGTGCGCGACCACCAGACCCACCAGCTTGGCGAGCGTCACCCAGTCGGTCGGCAGTGTGGTGTCGACGTCCTCCGCCTCCTCGGCACCGCCGCGCTCACCGCGCAGCACGCCGATCAGCACGAAGACTGCAGAGGCGAGCAGGATGACCGACACGAAGATCGGGAACACCGTCGGGCCGGCCTTCATACCGACGGGGACATGGATCAGGAAGATGCCGACGACGGCGAAGATGCCGAGCGCGACCATGATGCCGGCGAACACGAGTTCGCCGAGGGCGACCCTCATGTCACTGCACCAGCCCGATGTTCTTCAGCGTCGCCGTGACCTCCTCGATGTTGCCCGTGAGGAACTCGTCGAACTCGTCCCCGACCAGGAAGGCGTCGGTCCAGCCCTTCGTCTCCAGCTGTTCGGTCCACGCCGCCGATTCGTGCAGCTCGGTGATGACGCGCACGAGCTCGTCCTTCGCGCCGTCGGAGATGCCCCCGGGGGCGATCACACCACGCCAGTTGGTGAGGACGACGTCGTACCCCTCTTCGGTGATGGTCGGGACGTCGGGGAGCTGTTCGACCGGCTCCTCGCTGGATACGGCGAGCGCCTTGAGCGCACCGCTCTCGACATGCTGGGCGAACTCGCCCACGCCCGAGATGCCCGCGGACACCTTTCCGCCGATCAGCAGCGGCACCGCCTCACCGCCACCGGAGTTGGGGGTGTAGTTGAGCTTCTCGGCGATCTCCGCTTCGTCGAGGCCCGCTTCTTCGAGCATGAGCCCGGCGAGGATGTGGTCGGCGCCGCCCGCCGACCCGCCGGTGATCGTGACCGACTGGCCGTTGTCGACGATGTCCTCCACCAGGTCCTCGAGCGTGTCGTACTTCGAGTCGGCGGGGACCACCACGACGAGGGGTTCATCCGTGAGCCGGGCGATCGGTGTCGTGTCCTCGATGCGCACGGCCGAGGCGTTCGTCTCGACGGCCCCGACCATCACGAGGCCCATCACCATGAGCGTGTTCGGGTTCTTCTCGTTGGCCAGCTGCGCCAGGCCCACGGTGCCGCCGGCTCCACCGACGTTCGTGACGGGTGCAGAGCTGACGATGTCGTCCTCCGTGAGCACCTGGGACAGCGCACGACCGGTCTGGTCCCATCCGCCGCCCGGATCGGCCGGGACCACGATCGAGACGTCGGTGACCGCAGCGGCCTCGGCGTCCCCACCGCCGCCGTCGTCCGTCGGTGCGCTGCCTCCGGCGCAGGACGTGAGGGTGAGTGCGGCCACCGCGATGGCGGCCAGGACTCCGATGCGTGCGTGCTTCATGTGCGCTCCTCCTTGAGCGTTCGTGGTGCTGTGCGTCCACACTGAGAGCCGGAGGGCCCTCGCTCAAGCTTCGGAAACCATTGGTCGGAGTTTCGAAACTATTGGTCGGGGACAGTGCCGTCCCCCGCTCGCACGGTCCGCCGTCTGGGGCGACAATGGTCAGGTGGCCTCGAAGATGACGCTCCGCATGCAGCTGCTCGTGCTGCAGGCGCTGATCGTGTTCCTGGTGACCCTCGCGACCGGCATCGTCGCCGGGGCGTTCCAGGAGCAGGCGCTCCGCGAGGCCTACAAGGACCGGATGCAGGCCGTCGCCCAGTCGATCGCCGCCCTCCCCGCCGTCCTCGCCGCGTTCGACGACATCGAGCCGTCGACGGCGATCCAGCCCATCGCCGAGGTCATCCGCGAGGCGTCCGATCTCGCCTACGTGGTGGTCGCCAACGAGGAGGGCATCCGCTACTCCCACCCGAATCCGGACCGCATCGGAGAGACGGTCTCCACCGACCCCTCCATCCCCCTCTCCGGCGAGGTGTACGTCGGCACGCAGACCGGCACGCTCGGCACGTCCTGGCGAGTCAAGGTGCCCATCCGCGACGACCATGACGAGGTGATCGGCACGGCGTCCGTCGGCATCCTCGAATCCGAGCTCAATGAGGAGTTCACGTCCAACCTCGCCTGGCTGATCTCCGCCATGCTCGCCGCGGCGGTCCTCGGGGTCTTCGGATCCGCGTGGGTCACCTCGGTCATCCGACGGCGCATCTACCGTCTCGAACCCCACCAGATCGCCGCACTCGTGAAGAACCAGGAGACGACGCTGCACGGCCTCAGCGAGGGCGTGATCACCGTCGACGACGAGGGCCGGATCACGCTCGTCAACGACGCAGCGGCGCGGTTCCTCGACCGCGATGCCGCCGAACTCGACGGCTCCCCCGCTGCCGACGTGCTCGGCGAAGAGCTGACCACGGTGCTGCGCGAGGGCGAGTCCGCCGGACGTCCGGTGATCGTCGGCTCCCACGTCCTGGTCGCCCGCAGCACCGGCAGCGAGGGCGAGGACGGCGGGATCGGGGCGACGCTGCTGCTGCGCGACCACACCGAGCTCCACGATGTCGTGCGCAGAGTCGAGGCGGCCGATGCGATCATCGCCTTCCGTCAGCGCTTCGGCATCCCCAAGGGGCTCAGCGCCGAGACGCTCGACCGGGTGTCCGCCGCCCTCGCTGCGCGTCCCGACGCATCCGCCACCGAGATCGGCGCGGATCTCGACATCTCGCGGGTGAGCGCACGACGCTACCTCGAGCATCTCGCGAGCTCCGGACGCGCGGTCCGCGCACTCGACTACGCGACCAAGGGCCGCCCCGGCACGCGCTACCGCATGAACGGGACGATCTGAATCCTCCCCTGGGACGCAGTGCCGTTGTATGCGACACTGGATCGCACTCGACGACGCCGTCAGCACACCCAGGATCGAAGGAGATCTCATGGTTCGCAGCACCTACCCCGATGTGGAGATCCCCGAGGTCTCCATCCACGAATTCCTCTTCGGAGGTCTCGGCGAGGAGGAGCTCGACACGATCGCTCTCGTCGACGGAGTGAGCGGGGCGACCACCACCTACCGACAGCTCGTCGGGCAGATCGATCTCTTCGCCGGCGCCCTCGCCGCCCGCGGAGTCGGCGTCGGGACCACGATCGGCGTCCTGTGCCCGAACGTCCCCGCGTTCGCCACGGTGTTCCACGGCATCCTCCGCGCCGGAGCGACCGCAACGACGATCAACTCCCTCTACACCACAGAAGAAATCGCGAATCAGCTCACCGACGCCGGTGCGACCTGGCTTGTGACGGTGTCTCCCCTGCTGCCCGGTGCCTCTGCTGCCGCGGAGAAGCTCGGCTTCGCAGCCGACCACGTCATCGTGCTCGACGGCGCCGAGGGGCACCCGTCGCTTCCGGCGCTCCTGGGCGAAGGCCACCCGGCGCCGGACGTGTCGTTCGACCCGGCGACACACCTGGCCGTGCTGCCGTACTCCTCCGGCACGACCGGTCGCCCGAAGGGTGTCATGCTCACCCACCGGAACCTCGTCGCCAACGTGTCGCAGTGCCGTCCGGTCCTGGGCGTCGAGGCGAGCGATCGCGTGCTGGCCGTGCTCCCCTTCTTCCACATCTACGGGATGACGGTGCTGCTCAACTTCGCGCTACGACAGCGCGCGGGGCTCGTCACGATGCCCAAGTTCGATCTGCCGGAGTTCCTCCGCATCATCGCGGAACACCGGACGACCTGGGTGTTCGTCGCTCCCCCGATCGCGGTCGCGCTGGCGAAGCATCCGATCGTCGACCAGTACGACCTCTCCGCCGTGAAGGTGATCTTCTCCGGAGCCGCCCCGCTCGACGGCGCTCTGGCCTCGGCGGTGGCGAACCGGCTCGGTTGCACGGTCACGCAGGGCTACGGCATGACCGAGACGAGTCCGGCGGTGAACCTCATCTCCGAGATCCGTGACGACATCGACCGCTCCGCCATCGGGCCGCTCGTGCCCAACACCGAAGCACGGCTGGTCGACCCGGAGTCCGGCGAGGATGTGGCCGTACCGGCCGAGGGCGCCAGCGAGCCGGGTGAGCTGTGGGTGCGCGGACCGCAGGTGATGGTCGGCTACCTCAACCGCCCCGACGCCACGGCCGAGATGCTCGACGCCGAGGGCTGGCTGCACACCGGAGACGTCGCGACCGTCACCCAGGACGGCATCTACCGCATCGTCGACCGGCTCAAGGAACTCATCAAGTACAAGGGCTACCAGGTCGCACCGGCCGTCCTCGAGGCGGTGCTGCTCGAGCATCCCGCCATCGCCGATGCTGCTGTCGTCGGTGCACTCGACGCCGACGGTCAGGAGGTCCCGAAGGCCTTCGTGGTTCGACAGCCGGACGCCGACCTCGATGCGGAGGCCGTGATGGCGCATGTCGCCGCCCACGTCGCGCCGCACGAGAAGGTGCGACAGGTCGAGTTCATCGAGGTGATCCCGAAATCGAGCTCCGGAAAGATCCTCCGCAAGGATCTGCGTGCACGCTGACCGGTCCGGAAACGAAGAAGCCCGCCACCCCGAATGGGGCGGCGGGCTTCTTCGTGAGCGAAGTGCTTACTCGGACTTCTTCTCGACAGCGTCCTCGGCGGCAGCCTCAGCGGCTTCGCCCTCGGCCTGCGACTCGGCGCCGGCGTCGGCGGCGTCCTCGGCGGGAGCCTCCTCAGCGGGCGTCTCCTCGACGACCTCAGCCGGCTCCTCGACCTTTTCGGTCTTCGGCGCTGCGGCCTTCTTGGTCGACTTCGCCTTCGGGGTGACGGGCTCGAGGACGAGCTCGATCACGGCCATCGGAGCGTTGTCGCCCTTACGGTTGCCGACCTTCGTGATGCGGGTGTAGCCACCCTCACGCTCGGCGACGAGCGGCGCGATCTCGGAGAAAAGGATGTGCACGACCTCCTTGTCACCGATGACCGACAGCACGCGACGACGCGCGTGCAGGTCGCCACGCTTGGCGAAGGTGATCAGACGCTCAGCGAGGGGACGAAGGCGCTTCGCCTTGGTCTCGGTCGTCTTGATCGACTTGTGGGTGTAGAGCGCCGCCGCGAGGTTGGCAAGCATGAGGCGCTCGTGTGCGGGGCCGCCTCCGAGGCGGGGACCCTTAGTGGGCTTGGGCATAATCGTCTAACTCCTGGTCAGAAAGGTCGGGTATCAGAAGGACTCGTCTTCGCTGCCGCCGTAGAAGTGGGAGCCGTCGAAACCGGGCACCGAATCCTTGAGCGACAGACCGAGCGAGATGAGCTTGTCGCGCACCTCGTCGACCGACTTCTGGCCGAAATTACGGATGTTCATGAGCTGCGTCTCCGACAGGGCGACGAGCTCAGAAACGGTGTTGATGCCCTCACGCTTCAGGCAGTTGTACGAGCGGACCGACAGGTCGAGGTCCTCGATCGGCATCGACAGCTCGCTGGAGTTCACAGCCTCCACCGGCGCCGGGCCGATCTCGATGCCCTCGGCCTCGACGTTCAGCTCGCGGGCGAGACCGAACAGCTCGGTGAGCGTCTTGGCAGCCGAAGCGACAGCGTCGCGGGGGCTGATCGCCGACTTGGTCTCGACGTCCAGGACGAGCTTGTCGAAGTCGGTGCGCTCCCCGGCACGGGTCGCGTCGACGCGGTAGCTGACCTTGAGGACCGGCGAGTAGATCGAGTCGATCGGGATCTGACCGGCCTCGGCGTACTCGTTGCGGTTCTGCGTCGCGGAGACGTAGCCACGGCCACGCTCGATCGTGAGCTCGAGCTCGAACTTCGCGGTGTCGTTGAGCGTCGCGATGACCAGCTCGGGGTTGTGCACCTCGACACCGGCCGGAGCCGAGATGTCGGCGGCGGTGACTTCGCCCGCTCCGGTCTTGCGCAGGTACGCGGTGATGGGCTCATCGCGCTCCGAGGAGACGACGAGCTGCTTGATGTTGAGGATGATCTCGGTGACATCCTCCTTCACGCCGGGGATGGTGCTGAACTCGTGCAGCACGCCGTCGATGCGAACGCTGGTGACAGCAGCACCGGGGATCGACGACAGCAGGCTGCGGCGCAGCGCGTTGCCGATCGTGTAACCGAAGCCGGGCTCCAGAGGCTCGATGATGAACCGGCTACGGTTCTCGACGATCTTTTCCTCGGTCAGTGTGGGACGCTGTGCAATAAGCACTCTGTGTTCCTTTCGATCACATGCCCGCTATATGACATGTGGTGGGGTGAGGTCTTGAGTTGTGGAAGTCGATGCCCGTACGCGGGCGTCGAGCCGCTCGGACCGTGGAGGGCCGAGCGGCTCGAAGCGCGCATCAGACGCGGCGACGCTTCGGCGGGCGGCAACCGTTGTGCGCCTGCGGAGTGACGTCCTGGATCGAACCCACCTCGAGGCCGGCGGCCTGCAGCGAGCGGATCGCCGTCTCGCGGCCGGAGCCCGGACCCTTCACGAGGACGTCGACCTTCTTGACACCGTGCTCCGCGGCCTGACGGGCTGCGGACTCGGCTGCCATGCCGGCGGCGTACGGGGTCGACTTGCGGGAGCCCTTGAAGCCCACGCCACCCGACGATGCCCAGGCGATGACGGCGCCGGACGGGTCGGTGATCGAAACGATGGTGTTGTTGAACGTCGACTTGATGTGGGCCTGGCCCAGCGCGATGTTCTTCTTTTCCTTGCGGCGCGGCTTGCGCGCGGCGGCCTTGGGTGCAGCCATGAAAATGTTCTCCTAGTCCCTGGGGCCGCGCTTAGCGGGCCTTCTTCTTGCCTGCGACGGTGCGCTTCGGGCCCTTGCGGGTACGGGCGTTGGTCTTGGTGCGCTGACCACGGACCGGGAGACCACGACGGTGGCGGATGCCCTCGTAGGAGCCGATCTCGACCTTGCGGCGGATGTCTGCGGCGACCTCGCGGCGCAGGTCACCCTCCACCTTGTAGTTGCCTTCGATGTAGTCGCGGAGGGCGATCAGCTGGTCGTCGCTGAGGTCCTTCACGCGGATGCTCTCGTCGATCTCCGTCGCCTTGAGGATCTCGACCGAGCGGGTACGGCCGACGCCGTAGATGTAGGTAAGGGCGATCACCACGCGCTTGTCGCGCGGGATGTCAACGCCGGCAAGACGTGCCATGCGGTTCTCCTGGGTGTTGTGGAGGTGTGGGACAGGATCGGTGCCCGGGCCTCCGCCCGAGGTGTCCCCCGCTTCCGCGGGTTCTGATCCTGCCGTCGTGTGTGTTCAGTTGTGAGATGTGCGTGAGCGATGCCGCACAGCGAGGGACTCAGCCCTGGCGCTGCTTGTGACGCGGGTTGCTCTTGCAGATCACCATGACGCGGCCGTGACGGCGGATCACCTTGCAGTGATCGCAGATGGGCTTGACGCTGGGGTTGACCTTCATGATGTTTCCTGTTCGCTGTCTTCGTACCGCCCCGGACAGGGGCAGGCCGTTACTTCTCGACCGATCAGCGGTAGCGGTAGACGATACGGCCGCGGGTCAGGTCGTAGGGGCTGAGCTCCACGACCACACGGTCCTCGGGGATGATACGGATGTAGTTCTGCCGCATCTTGCCGGAGATCGTTGCAAGGACCTTGTGTCCGTTGCTGAGCTCAACGCGGAACATCGCGTTGGGCAGAGCCTCGGAGATCACGCCCTCGATCTCGATGACACCGTCTTTCTTAGCCATAGCCTCGCTGACGCTTCTGCAGATCGGTCGATCTGCGGTGGGTGAATGGGTTGTGGTGCTGCACCGACGGACACGCCGAATCAAGGCACAAAGCACCAAAGATCTATGTTAGACGCTCGATTACCATCCGGCAACTCGGGCGTCCGGGGCGCGAAGCCGACCGGTCAGCCGATCAGCTGCTCCATCTTGGAGATGTCCCCGGCCTGGAGGTCGAGACGCTCGCCGTTGACCTCGATGGTCGGCGTTCCGGCGATCTCGTGGGCCTTCGCCTGCGCCGCACCGAACTTGCGGTACGTCTCGTCGGTGATGCACGAGACCGCGTCGTCCGCACCGACCTGTGTCGCGAAGCCGGCGATCTGGTCGTTCGTGAGACCGGAGGAGTTCTCCGCCGGCTGGTTCTCGAACAGCGTCTTCGCGAAATCGAGGTACAGGTCAGGGTTCGACTCCGCGACGCAGAAGGCCGCACCGGCAGAGCGCGACGAGAAGTCCGTGCCCTGCGAGAAACGGTCGAGGATCGCGATCGGGTGGTACTCGAGCGTGATGCGCCCGTCTGCCGCAGCCGCCTCCAGCTGCTCTCCGTACTGATCCTCGAAGCTCTTGCAGATGGGGCACTGGAAGTCCAGGAACACCGCGACGGTGTCTTCACCGTCCCCGAAGGAGATCGCCCCGGTCTCCGGGTCGAAAGTGTCGTTCGCGCTGGGTGCGGCGCCGGGCGAGGTCGCCTGGGTGTTGAGGAACACCACGAGTCCACCGATCGCCACCAGCACCACGACCACGGCGATGGAGACGCCGATCGCGAACCAGTTGGTGTTGCTCTTCGCCGCTGCCATTACTTTCCGATCTCTCGAGGCTCGACCCCGAACGGGGCGAGTCCGGCTCTTCCACCATCGGGCGCGGTCAGCACCCAGATACCTCCATCATGCAGGGCGACGCTATGTTCCCAATGGGAGCCATCGGTTCCGTCGACGGTCGTGACGGTCCAGCCATCCTCTTCGATGAAGGTCGCTTCTCCGCCGGCGGTGACCATCGGCTCGATCGCGAGCACGAGTCCCGGTTTGACGTCTTCCCCGCGATCGGGTGTGCGGTAGTTGAAGACGCTGGGGGCCTCGTGCATCTTGCGGCCGATGCCGTGACCGACGTACTCGCGAAGGATGCCGTACGGCTCACCGGAGACCGCGGAAGGGCCCTGGGCCTCGATGTACCCCTGGATGGCCGCACCGATCTCATCGATCGACGACGCGGATGCCATGGCGGCGATTCCGGCCCACATCGAGCCCTCCGTGACGCGCGAGAGCTCCTCGCGCTGTGCGACCAGCTCGGGCCGCTCCGGATCGGGCACCACGACGGTGATGGCACTGTCGCCGTTCCATCCCTGGAACTGCGCACCGCAGTCGACGGAGACGATGTCCCCCGGCTGCAGCACCCGCTCCCCCGGGATGCCGTGGACGACCTGCTCATTCACCGAGATGCAGGTGGTGTGGTGGTAGCCGCGCACGAGTTGGAAGTTGGACTCCGCACCGCGTGACAGGATCGCGCGGTTCGCGACGGTGTCGAGCTCCAGCGTGGCGACGCCGGCCTTGATCATCGGGCGGACGGCGTCCAGTGCTGCGGCGGTGATGAGCCCGGGCTCGACCATGGCTCGCAGGTGAGCCGGGGTCTTGTAGATCGACCGGCGGAACATCTCAGGAGGCGGAGGCCGCGAGACGCAGACCGCGCGCGGCCAGAGCATCCGCGATGCGCTCGGTGATCTCGTCGAGGGAGCCGACACCGTCGATGCGATCGACGATGCCCTTGGCGCCGTAGACCTCGAGGATCGGCGCGGTCTCGCGCTCGTAGATGTCGAGGCGGTGGCCGATGGCCTCCGGGGTGTCATCCGAACGTCCCTGCTCGGTCGCGCGCAGGGACAGACGAGACAGGCTCTCCTCGCGCGGCACGTCGAGGAGGATGACGGCGTCGAGGGCCTCCCCCCGCTCCGCGAGGAACGACTCCAGGTGAGCGACCTGCGCGGTGTTGCGCGGGTACCCGTCGAGCAGGAAGCCCTGCGCGGCGTCGGGCTGCGAAAGCCGGTCGCGCACGATCTCGCTCGTCAGCTCGTCCGGAACGAGGTCGCCCTTGTCGAGGATCGCCGTGACCTGCTGGCCGAGAGGCGTGCCCTCCTTGATGTTCGCGCGGAAGATGTCACCGGTCGACACGACCGGGATGCCGTAGGACTCGGCGATGCGCACGCCCTGCGTGCCCTTTCCGGAGCCCTGCGGGCCGACGATGAGAAGACGTGCGGATGCTGTCATCGGAGAAGCCCTTCATAGTGACGCTGCTGGAGCTGCGCATCGATCTGCTTGACCGTCTCGAGACCGACACCGACGATGATCAGGATCGACGCGCCACCGAACGGGAAGTTCTGGTTGGCGCCGACCGTGGCCAGCGCGATCAGCGGGATGAGCGCGATCAGACCGAGGTACAGCGAGCCGGGAAGCGTGATGCGGGTGAGCACGTAGTCGAGGTACTCGGCCGTGGGACGCCCTGCACGGATGCCGGGGATGAAGCCGCCGTACTTCTTCATGTTGTCCGCGACCTCGACCGGGTTGAACGTGATCGCCACGTAGAAGTAGGTGAAGCCGATGATCAGCAGGAAGTACGCGGCCATGTAGACCGGGCTGTTGCCCGTCGTGAAGTTCGCGCTGATCCACGAGACCCAGGCGGGCGGCGTCGAGCCGTCCTGCGGGGTGTTGAACTGAGCGATGAGCGCAGGGATGTACAGCAGCGACGACGCGAAGATCACGGGGATCACACCCGCCATGTTGACCTTGATCGGGATGTAGGTGTTCGTCCCGCCGTAGGTGCGGCGACCGACCATGCGCTTGGCGTACTGGACCGGGATCCTTCGCTGGGATTGCTCGACGAAGACGACGAGTCCCATCACGACGATTCCGACGAGCAGCACCAGGAGGAAGACCTCGAAGCCCTTGGTCTGCCAGATGAGCCCCATGGCTCCCGGGAACGTCGCGGCGATCGAGGTGAAGATGAGCAGGGACATGCCGTTGCCGATGCCGCGCTCGGTGACGAGCTCGGCGAACCACATGATCAGACCGGTACCCGCCGTCATCGCCATGATGATGAGCAGCTGCGCCCACCACACGTCGTTGGTCAGGAGCTGCTGGCAGGCCGCGAGATCTGTCGTCCCGAAGAGCTGACCGCTGCGCGCGACCGTGACGAGAGTCGTCGACTGGAGCAGCGCGAGAGCGATCGTGAGGTAGCGCGTGTACTGGGTCAGGCGGGCCTGACCGGCCTGGCCTTCCTTGTGCAGCGCCTCGAAGTGCGGGATGACCACGCGCAGGAGCTGCGTGATGATCGTCGCGGTGATGTACGGCATGACACCGAGCGCGAAGATCGACAGCTGCAGCAGCGCGCCACCGGAGAAGAGGTTGACCAGTCCGAGCAGACCATCGGTGCCCGCGTTGGCGGCGAGACACTCTTCGACGTTCGGGAAGTTCACGAACGGTGCCGGGACGTTGGAGCCGAGCCGGTAGATCGCGATGATGGCGAGGGTGAAACCGATCTTCCGACGCAGGTCGGGGGTGCGGAAGATCCGCGCGATGGCGCTAAACAAGGACGTTCCTCCTGAAAAGGTTGCCGATTCCCGAAGGACGGCTGAAAGACCAGGGTAACGCAAACCGGGCTTCCCGGAATTCGCCACCGATACCAGGCCCGCCGGATGCGGCCCCAGAGCGAGGTCTCGGAGTGTGAAACCACAAGAGGGGCCGGAGAATCTCCGGCCCCTCTTGCACTGCGGTTACTTGACGGATCCGCCCGCCGCGACGATCTTCTGCTCGGCGGAACCCGAGACCTTGTCGACCGAAACGGTGAGCTTCACGGCGATGTCGCCGTTACCGAGAACCTTGACCTTCTCGTTCTTGCGAACGGCACCCTTGGCGACCAGGTCGCCCACGGTGACGTCGCCACCCTTGGGGTACAGCTCCGCGAGCTTCTCCAGGTTCACGACCTGGTACTCCACGCGGAACGGGTTCTTGAACCCGCGCAGCTTCGGGGTGCGCATGTGCAGCGGCATCTGCCCACCCTCGAAGCCGACGCGAACGGTGTTGCGCGCCTTGGTGCCCTTGGTACCACGACCAGCGGTCTTACCCTTGGAGCCCTCACCACGGCCGACGCGAGTCTTGGCGGTGTTGGATCCGGGGACGGGACGCAGGTGGTGCACCTTCAGCACGCCGGGGCGGGACGCCGGAGCGTCCTTCGCGGGCGCAGCCTTCTTGGCAGCCGGCTTCTTGGCGGGAGCCTCAGCCTTGGCGTCGGCTGCTGCGCTCTTGGCCGGAGCCTTCTTCGCAGCAGGCTTCTTCTCGGCGGCAGCCTTGGGAGCTGCAGCCTTCTTCGGGGCCTTCTCAGCCTCGACGGCCTCGTTCTTCTCAGCCATTAGTCGATCTCCTCAACCTTGACGAGGTGGGCGACGGTCTTGACGTAACCGCGCGTCTGCGCGTCGTCGGGGCGGACGGTGGTGTCACCGATCCGCTTGAGACCGAGGCTGCGCAGCGTGTCGCGCTGGTTCTGCTTCTCGCTCACCTTGGACTTGATCTGCGTGACCTTCAGTCGCGCGGCCATCAGGCACCTACCTTCTGTGCGGCGATGGCCTCGGCCTCGGCGCGGACGAGGCGCGCGGGGGCGACCTGGTCGAACTCGAGGCCACGACGTGCGGCGACCGCACGAGGCTCCTCGAGCTGCTTCAGGGCGGTGACCGTCGCGTGCACGATGTTGATCGTGTTCGACGAGCCGAGCGACTTCGACAGCACGTCGTGGATACCGGCGCACTCGAGCACCGCGCGGACCGGACCACCGGCGATGACACCGGTACCGGCAGCGGCCGGGCGGAGCAGGACCACACCAGCGGCGGCCTCACCCTGCACGGGGTGCGGGATGGTGCTGCCGACGCGCGGAACGCGGAAGAAGTTGCGCTTGGCCTCTTCGACACCCTTCGAGATGGCCAGGGGGACCTCACGGGCCTTGCCGTAGCCGACGCCGACCAGACCGTTGCCGTCACCGACGACCACGAGAGCGGTGAAGCTGAAGCGACGACCGCCCTTCACGACCTTCGAGACACGGTTGATGGTGACGACGCGCTCCAGGAACTGGTTGTCACCACGGTCGCGCGAGTTGCGGTCGCGGCCACCCTGGTTACGGTCACCACGGCCACCACGGCGGCCGTCGCGCTGATCGCGAGCCGGCTCTGCCTGCGTGGTGCCTGCAGCCGTCTCGGAAGTGGCAGCAGCCGCTTCGGTCACTTCGTTCTCCTTGTTGTCACTCACAGTGCCAGACCCCCCTCACGGGCGCCGTCGGCGATGGCGGCGACACGACCGGCGTAGCGGTTGCCGCCACGGTCGAACACTGCCTCGGAAACGCCTGCGGCCTTCGCGCGCTCGGCGAGGAGCTCGCCGACCTTGCGGGCCTTGGCGGTCTTGTCACCCTCGAGCGAGCGCAGGTCGGTCTCGAGCGTCGAAGCCGACGCGACGGTGTGACCCTTGCTGTCGTCGACCAGCTGCACGAAGACGTGGCGGGCCGAACGGTTGACGACGAGACGCGGACGCGCCTCGGTGCCGACGACCTTCTTGCGAAGGCGGGCGTGACGACGCGCGCGGGCGTCAGACTTTGACTTGAGAGCCATGGTTACTTACCACTCTTTCCGGCCTTGCGACGCACGTTCTCGCCGGCGTAGCGCACACCCTTGCCCTTGTACGGCTCAGGCTTGCGGATCTTGCGGATGTTCGCAGCTGCCTCACCGACAGCCTGCTTGTCGATCCCGCTGACGGTGAGCTTGGTGGTGCCCTCGACCGTGAGCGTGATGCCGGCGGGCGGGTCGACCAGGACCGGGTGCGAGAAGCCGAGGGCGAACTCGACCGAGCTCCCCTTCTGCTGCACGCGGTAACCGGTGCCGACGACCTCGAGACCCTTGGTGTATCCCTGGGTCACGCCGATGATGTTGTTGTTGATGAGCGTGCGGGTCAGGCCGTGAAGCGACCGCGACTCGCGCTCGTCGTCGGGACGGGAGACCAGAACCTGGTTCTCCTCGACCGCGACCTCGATGGGGCTGGCCACCGTGAGGGTGAGCTCACCCTTGGGGCCCTTCACCGCGACCTCACGGCCGTCGACCGAAACGGTCACGCCCGCAGGAACGTCGATGGGAAGTCGTCCGATACGCGACATTTCGAATTACCACACGTAGGCGAGAACTTCTCCGCCCACGCCCTTCTGCTCAGCCTGACGGTCGGTGAGAAGACCGGAGGAAGTGGACAGGATGGCCACGCCGAGGCCGCCGAGGACCGTGGGCAGCTCGGTCGACTTCGCGTAGACGCGGAGACCGGGCTTCGAGACGCGCTTGATGCCGGCGATGGAGCGCTCACGGTTGGGACCGTACTTCAGCGTCAGCGTGAGGTTCTTCCCGACGCGAGCGTCAGAGGTCTCCCAACCGGCGATGTAGCCCTCCTGCTGGAGGATCTCAGCGATGTGCGTCTTGAGCTTGCTCGACGGCAGGGTCACGGAATCGTGGTGCGCCGAGTTCGCGTTGCGCAGACGGGTCAGCAGATCTGCGACCGGGTCTGTCATTGTCATTGTTGTTTTCCTTTGTTCATGAGGTTCCGGCTGCCGTTACACGACAGACGGCCTGCGATGACACGCAATTTTCAATTGTACGTGCACATCGACGGGCTCAGTGACACGAGACCACTGAGCCCGTCAAGGGTGTTACGCCTGTGCGTCTTCCGAGCGGAACGGGAAGCCGAGGTGGCGGAGCAGTGCCCGACCCTCGTCATCCGTCTTCGCGGTGGTGACGACGGTGATGTCGAAACCGCGAACCCGGTCGATCTTGTCCTGATCGATCTCGTGGAAAACGCTCTGCTCCTGGAGACCGAAGGTGTAGTTGCCGTTGCCGTCGAACTGCTTGGCCGAGAGACCGCGGAAGTCGCGGATACGGGGCAGAGCGAGCGAGACGAGGCGGTCGACGAACTCCCACGCGCGGTCGCCACGGAGGGTGACGTGCGCGCCGATGGCCTGACCCTCACGCAGCTTGAACTGCGCGATGGACTTGCGGGCCTTCGTGACGATCGGCTTCTGGCCGGTGATCTTGGTGAGGTCGTCGACCGCGCCATCGATCACCTTGCTGTCGCGAGCTGCCTCGCCGACACCGGTGTTCACGACGACCTTGACCAGTCCGGGGATCTGCATGACGTTCGAGTAACCGAACTCTTCCTGCATCGCCTTCTTGATCTCGGTGTTGTACTTCTGCTTCAGGCGCGGCTGGATCTTGCCAGCCGGCGCGGCAGTGTCGGTGCTCATCAGAGGTCCTTACCGCTCTTCTTCGCGTAGCGCACGCGGACGGTGCGCTTCACGCCGTCCTTCGTCTGCTCCTCGACCCGGTGGCCGACCTTGGTCGGCTTCTTGGTCGAGGGGTCGACGAGTGCGACGTTCGAGATGTGGATGGAGGCTTCGACGGTCTCGAGGCCTCCGGTCTTGGTGCCACGCTGCGTCTGTCCGACGCGGGTGTGCTTGGTGACGTAGTTCACGCCTTCGACGATGACGCGGTTCTTGTCGGAAAGGACGTCGAGGACCTTGCCCTGCTTACCGCGGTCGCCGCCACGCTCCTGCGTGGCACCCGTGATGACCTGAACCAGGTCACCCTTCTTGATCTTCGCCATGATTAGATGACCTCCGGCGCCAGCGAGACGATCTTCATGAACTTCTTGTCACGAAGCTCACGACCGACCGGTCCGAAGATACGGGTGCCGCGGGGCTCCCCGTCGTTCTTCAGGATCACGGCGGCGTTCTCGTCGAACTTGATGTAGGAGCCGTCCGGACGACGGACCTCCTTCTTGGTGCGGACGATGACCGCCTTGACGACGTCGCCCTTCTTGACGTTGCCACCGGGGATCGCGTCCTTGACGGTCGCGACGATGGTGTCGCCGAGGCCCGCGTAGCGGCGCTTCGAGCCACCGAGAACGCGGATCGTGAGCAGCTCCTTGGCGCCTGTGTTGTCGGCGACCTTGAGTCGGGATTCCTGCTGGATCACTTGGCCTTCTCCAGAATCTCCACCAGGCGCCAGCGCTTCGTGGCGCTGAGCGGGCGGGTCTCGTTGATCAGGACCAGGTCGCCGATGCCGGCGGTGTTCGCCTCATCGTGCGCCTTGACCTTCGAGGTGCGGCGGATGACCTTGCCGTAAAGCGGGTGCTTCACGCGGTCCTCGACCTCGACCACGATGGTCTTGTCCATCTTGTCGCTGACGACGTAGCCGCGACGCGCCTTGCGGTAGCCGCGTGCAGCGGTGTCGCGGACGTCGTGCTCGGACGACTCGTGTCCTGCGGCCTGCGTCTCCGCAGTCGCTTCCTTCTTGGTGGCCATCACTCAGCCTCTTCCTTCACGGCGTCGTCGGCGGAGTCCGCCTTCTTCGCCTTCGACTTGGTCGCCTTCTTGGCCGGAGCCTCGACCGGAGCGGGCGTCGCACGGATGCCCAGCTCGCGTTCGCGGATCACGGTGTAGAGACGCGCGATGTCGCGCTTGACGGCGCGGATGCGGCCGTGGCTCTCCAGCTGGCCGGTGGCCGACTGGAAACGGAGGTTGAACAGCTCCTCCTTGGCCTTGCGCAGCTCCTCGACGAGGCGCTGGTCTTCGAATGTGTCGAGCTCTGCCGGGGCGAGCTCCTTGGTGCCGATCGCCATTACGCGTCGCCCTCCTCGCGCTTGATGATGCGTGCCTTGAGCGGCAGCTTGTGAATTGCTCGGGTCAGAGCTTCGCGAGCGAGCTGCTCGTCGACACCCGCGACCTCGAAGAGGACACGGCCCGGCTTGACGTTGGCGACCCACCACTCGGGGGAACCCTTACCGGAACCCATGCGGGTCTCGGCAGGCTTCTTCGTGAGCGGACGGTCGGGGTAGATGTTGATCCACACCTTTCCACCACGCTTGATGTGACGGGTCATCGCGATACGAGCGGACTCGATCTGACGGTTCGTCACGTAAGCGGGCGAAAGCGCCTGGATACCGTACTCGCCGAAGGAGACCTTCGTGCCGCCGGTGGCCTGACCCGAGCGCCCGGGGTGGTGCTGCTTGCGGAACTTGACCTTACGGGGGATGAGCATTATGCCGACGCTCCTTCTGCGACAGGTGCCTCGTTGCGCGGGGCACGGCGGCGGTCGCCACCACGGTCGTCACGACGAGCCTTGGGTGCGTTGGCCTGCTCGCGAGCGAGCTCCTTCGCGGTCAGGTCGCCCTTGTAGATCCAGACCTTCACGCCGATGCGGCCGAAGGTGGTCTTCGCCTCGTAGAAGCCGTAGTCGATGTTCGCGCGCAGCGTGTGCAGCGGCACACGACCCTCGCGGTAGAACTCCGAACGGCTCATCTCGGCGCCGCCGAGGCGGCCGGAGACCTGAATACGGATGCCCTTGGCGCCGGCGCGCTGAGCGCCCTGCAGACCCTTGCGCATCGCACGACGGAACGCCACACGAGCAGAGAGCTGCTCGGCGATGCCCTGCGCAACGAGCTGAGCGTCGGCCTCGGGGTTCTTGACCTCGAGGATGTTCAGCTGGATCTGCTTGCCCGAGAGCTTCTCGAGGTCGCCGCGGATGCGCTCGGCCTCGGCTCCACGACGACCGATCACGATGCCCGGACGGGCGGTGTGGATGTCGACGCGGACGCGGTCACGGGTGCGCTCGATCTCGATGTTCGAGACACCGGCGCGGTCGAGCTGCGTCTTGAGCAGGTTGCGGATCTTGATGTCCTCGGCGACGTAGTCGGCGTAACGCTGCCCCGGCTTCGTCGAGTCAGAGAACCAACGCGAGACGTGGTCCGTCGTGATGCCGAGACGGAAGCCGTACGGGTTTACCTTCTGTCCCATTACTTGCTCGCCTTCTTGTTGCTGTCGCCCGTGGCGGCCGGAGCTGCCTCAGGCGTCGAGAGCACGACCGTGATGTGGCTCGTGCGCTTCTTGATCTGGAAAGCGCGACCCTGTGCACGGGGCTGGAAACGCTTGAGCGTCGTGCCCTCGTCGACGTACGCGTTCGCCACGTACAGGTCCTGCTCGTCGAGGAATTCGCCGTCGCGATCCGCCTTCACCTGCGCGTTGGCCATGGCCGACGCGACAAGCTTGTAGATCGGCTCGCTGGCGCTCTGCTGCGCGAACTTCAGGATGGCGAGAGCCTCCTGAGCCTGCTTGCCCTTGATGAGCGCGACGACACGGCGAGCCTTCTGAGGGGTCACGCGGATGTGTCGCACGCGTGCGATCGATTCGACCATTAGCGGCGCCGCCCCTTCTTGTCGTCCTTCTCGTGACCGCGGAAGGTGCGGGTGGGCGCGAACTCGCCCAGCTTGTGACCGACCATGGTCTCGGACACGAACACAGGGATGTGCTTGCGTCCGTCGTGGACCGCGATCGTGTGACCCAGCATGGCCGGGATGATCATGGACCGACGGGACCAGGTCTTGATGACGTTCTTGGTGCCGGCTTCGTTCTGCACGACCACCTTGCGAAGCAGGTGATCGTCGACGAAGGGGCCCTTCTTAAGACTGCGAGGCATCTTCTCTTACTCCTACTTGCGCTTCTTGCCGGCGTTACGACGACGCACGATGTACTTGTCGCTTTCCTTGTTGGCGTGACGGGTACGACCCTCCGCCTGGCCCCACGGGGAGACGGGGTGACGACCACCGGAGGTCTTACCCTCACCACCACCGTGCGGGTGGTCGACCGGGTTCATCGCGACACCACGGACCGTCGGGCGGACGCCCTTCCAGCGCATACGGCCGGCCTTGCCCCAGTTGATGTTCGACTGCTCGGCGTTGCCGACCTCGCCGATGGTCGCGCGGCAGCGCGCATCGACGTTGCGGATCTCACCCGAGGGGAGACGCAGCTGGGCGTAGGGGCCGTCCTTGGCGACGAGACGGACGGATGCACCGGCCGAACGTGCCATCTTCGCGCCGCCGCCGGGGCGGAGCTCGATCGCGTGGATGACGGTACCGGTGGGGATGTTCTTCAGCGGGAGGTTGTTACCCGGCTTGATGTCAGCCCCGGCACCCGACTCGACGATGTCGCCCTGCTTCAGCTTCGCCGGAGCGAGGATGTAGCGCTTCTCACCGTCGAAGTAGTGCAGCAGCGCGATGCGCGCGGTGCGGTTGGGGTCGTACTCGATGTGAGCGACCTTGGCGTTGACGCCGTCCTTGTCATTGCGACGGAAGTCGATGACGCGGTACTGGCGCTTGTGGCCGCCACCGATGTGACGGGTCGTGATGCGGCCCTGGTTGTTGCGACCACCGGTCTTCGAGAGCGGGCGCAGCAGCGACTTCTCCGGCGTCGATCGAGTGATCTCGGCGAAGTCAGCCACCGACGAGCCGCGACGGCCCGGGGTCGTGGGCTTGTACTTGCGAATAGCCATGATTGTCCTTATCCCCCGGATCAGCCGATTGCCGTGAAGATGTCGATGGTGCCCGACTTCAGGGTGACGATGGCGCGCTTGGTGTCCTTGCGCTTGCCGGTTCCGAAGCGGGTGCGGCGAGCCTTGCCGACGCGGTTGAGGGTGTTGACCCCTGCGACCTTGACGCCGAAGATCTTCTCGATGGCGAGCTTGATCTCGGTCTTCGAAGCGCGCGGGTCGACGAGGAAGGTGTACTTTCCTTCATCGATGAGCCCGTAGCTCTTCTCGGACACGACCGGCTTCAGGATGATGTCGCGCGGGTCCTTGTTCAGGGCCGTCTGGAGAACAGATGCCTGCTCGCTCATGCGGAGACCTCCTGGTTGGCGCCGGACTTGGAGGCGATGAAGCCCTCGAGCGCGGCCTGGGTGAAGACGATGTCGTCGGAGACGAGCACGTCGTATGCGTTGAGCTGGTCGAACGTCAGCACGTGCAGGTTCGACAGGTTGCGGATGCTCTTCAGCGTCACGTCGTCGCCCCGCTCGATGACGACGAGCACGTTCTTCGACGAGACGACGTTGGTGAGGAAGCTCACGGCGGTCTTGGTCGAGGGCGTGCCGTCGATCCCGAAGGAGTCGATGGCGTGGATGCGGTCTCCGCGGAAGCGGTCGCTGAGCGCGCCCAGCAGGGCGGCGGCGATCATCTTCTTGGGGGTGCGCTGCGAGTAGTCACGCGGCTTCGGGCCGTGGACGATGCCACCACCGGTCATGTGCGGCGCGCGGATGGAACCCTGACGGGCGTTACCCGTGCCCTTCTGCTTGAAGGGCTTGCGGCCGGCACCGGAGACCTCGCCACGACGCTTGGTCGAGTGCGTGCCCTGGCGTGCCGCCGCGAGCTGCGCGACGACGACCTGGTGGATGAGCGGGATGTTCGTCTTGGCGTCGAACAGTGCGGCGGGAAGCTCGATGGAGCCTGCCTTCTTGCCGTCTGCCTTGAGGACGTCGAGCGCGAGAGTGGAGTCAGCCATGATCAGGCACCCTTCACTGCGTTGCGGACATAGACGATGCGACCACGAGCACCGGGGACGGCGCCCTTGACGAGCATGAGTCCCTTCTCGATGTCGATGGCGTGCACCGTGAGGTTGAGGACGGTCACGCGCTCGCCACCCATACGGCCGGCCATGCGCATGCCCTTGAAGACGCGGCTCGGGGTCGACGATGCGCCGATGGAGCCGGGCTTGCGGTGGTTGCGGTGTGCACCGTGCGAAGCCGAGACGCCCTTGAAGTTGTGGCGCTTCATGACACCGGCGAAGCCCTTGCCCTTGCTCGTGCCGACGACGTCGACGAGCTGGCCTGCCTCGAAGGTGCCGTCGACCGTGAGCTCCTGGCCCAGGGTGTAGTCGCCGGCGTCCGCGGTGCGGATCTCGGTGACGTGACGACGCGGCGTGACGCCGGCTGCCTCGAAGTGAGCGGAGAGCGGCTTGTTCACCTTGCGGGGGTCGATCTGGCCGTAGGCGATCTGCACGGCGTTGTAGCCGTCCTTCTCGGGGGTACGGACCTGGGTGACCACGTTCGGTGCCAGCTCGATGACGGTGACGGGAACGAGCTTGCCGCTCTCGTTCCAGACCTGGGTCATGCCGAGCTTCGTGCCGAGCATGCCCTTGGAAACCTTGGAATTGATGTCAGCCATGTCGAACCTCAGAGCTTGATCTCGATGTTGACATCGGCCGGCAGGTCGAGACGCATCAGCGAGTCGACAGCCTTGGGCGTCGGGTCGACGATGTCGATCAGACGCTTGTGGGTGCGCATCTCGAAGTGCTCGCGGCTGTCCTTGTACTTGTGGGGCGACCGGATGACGCACACGACGTTCTTCTCGGTCGGAAGGGGCACGGGGCCGACGACGGTTGCGCCCGCACGGGTCACGGTGTCGACGATCTTGCGTGCGGACGTGTCGATGACCTCGTGGTCATACGACTTCAGGCGAATGCGGATCTTCTGTCCCGCCATTGTCTGCTCTCTCTCTTTAGGCGTCTTACCGTCCGGGACCGGGTGGCCCTGGGGCATTGGACGCACGTCGGCGCTGTTCGCGCCTCGGCACGAGAACGGCTCTCACGAGTCGATCTGCTGCACCACTGTTCTTCTGTCAGCCGGAAGCCGTGAGGCGACCGGATGCCGACCTTCCACCGCGCACGGCGGAACCCTTCATGATGAGGGGGTGTCGGGGTGTGTTCTGCTACCCGCGGCCTAGAACCCTGCGCCGTCCCGGAGGAGGCGCCGTCTATGCACTGCCCTGGCAGTGATCCGTTGCACGCACAGCGGCAACGGAATATCGAACCTGTCTATTCTGCCACGGCCGATTTCACTTCTGCAAACCCGGGCGTGTCGCGGTCGACTCGCAGCGCCTCAGACGCGCAGCGGAGACGTCAGATCGCAGGAGATAGCGGGGCGAGGCATCCCCATGCCTCGCCCCGCTTGGGGAGGGCGTTCAGTGCGAGGGGGCACACCGAACGCGAGTAGCCCGGCGTGAAGGGACGCCGAGCTCCTCGACCGAGGGCGCGGCGGAAGACCCGCCGCGCAGGCAGGGAGACGCTCAGGCGCAGTGACTGCGCGCGTCGCACGATGATCCCCAAGATCGCATATCCCCAGTTTGGACGCGGATGACCGCGTGTTCCCGGAAACCGAACCCCTTCGGCTTCCATGACCGCAAGATCCCCAGGCGGTCGAGACGATCATACTCGATGCAGCAGCGAATCCGCCACATTTGACACCGGGTCTCACCGCCCGGCACCGAAAAGCGGCGCCCCACCACCGGTGGGGCGCCGCTCAGCGACGACGGGCGAGGCTACTCGTTGCCGACGGCCTTGTCCGCGCCGTCCCGGATCTCGTCGATCTTGTCCGCCGCGCCGGGTGCGATCTTCTTCGCGAAGTCGGCGACACCGTCGAGCACCTTGTCGCTGATGTCCTCCGCCTGCTCGCTCTTCACGGCTTCGGCGATCTTGTCCTTGTTCTGCTCGTAGAGGTCCTTGCCCTTGTTCACGGCGTCCTCGATACCCATGTGACTCCCCTTCTGAGACGTGTGCGGTCGTCCGATCGGGGCGACCACACTCATTGTGCATGTCCACCCCGCCGAAGGGAACCCTCGCCGCCCGTCCACGACAAAGGGGCCGGACCCGAAGGCCCGACCCCTTTGCGAGGAAGCAGATGCTTACTTGATGATCTTCGTGACCGTACCGGCGCCGACGGTGCGTCCACCCTCACGGATGGCGAAGCCGAGGCCCTCCTCCATGGCGATCGGCTGGATCAGCTCGACCGTCATGTCGGTGGTGTCGCCGGGCATGACCATCTCGGTGCCCTCGGGCAGCGAGATGACGCCGGTGACGTCGGTGGTGCGGAAGTAGAACTGCGGGCGGTAGTTCGTGTAGAACGGGTTGTGACGGCCACCCTCGTCCTTCGACAGGATGTACGCGGTGCCCTCGAAGTCGGTGTGCGGCGTGACCGAACCCGGCTTGACGATGACCTGACCGCGCTCGACGTCTTCACGCTTGGTACCGCGGAGCAGCAGACCACAGTTCTCGCCGGCCCAGGCCTCGTCGAGCTGCTTGTGGAACATCTCGATACCCGTGACCGTGGTCTTGACGGTCGGACGGAGTCCGACGATCTCGACCTCGGAGTTGATGGCCAGCGTGCCACGCTCGGCGCGACCCGTGACGACGGTTCCACGACCGGTGATCGTGAAGACGTCCTCGACGGGCATCAGGAACGGCTTGTCACGGTCACGCTCCGGGTCCGGAACGCTGTCGTCGACGGCCTGCATCAGGTCCAGGATCGCCTGGACCCACTTCTCGTCGCCCTCGAGGGCCTTGAGAGCGGAGACGCGGACGACAGGAGCGTCCTCGTCGAAGCCCTGGCCGGCGAGCAGCTCGCGGACCTCGAGCTCGACGAGCTCCAGGATCTCCTCGTCGTCGACCATGTCGGACTTGTTCAGCGCGACGAGCAGGTAGGGAACGCCGACCTGCTTGGCGAGCAGCACGTGCTCACGCGTCTGAGCCATCGGGCCGTCGGTGGCGGCGACCACGAGGATCGCGCCGTCCATCTGAGCCGCACCGGTGATCATGTTCTTGACGTAGTCGGCGTGGCCGGGAGCGTCGACGTGCGCGTAGTGGCGCTTCGGGGTCTCGTACTCGATGTGCGAGATGTTGATGGTGATACCACGCTGGCGCTCTTCCGGCGCCGAGTCGATGGAAGCGAAGTCACGCTGCACGTTGGTGTCGGACGGGTACTTGTCAGCAAGCACCTTCGAGATCGCTGCGGAGAGCGTGGTCTTGCCGTGGTCGACGTGACCGATCGTTCCGATGTTGACGTGCGGCTTGGTCCGCTCGAACTTGGCCTTAGCCACTGGGTCCTCCTCAGGACGTCGTTGTAGAGGTGACCGGGCACTGGTTTGCGACCGGTTCTCTACGGGTTAGGTTCTCAGTTTAGTAGAGAGGGAATGTGAAGTTGTAGGTGACCTGGGAACCCCGCGGCGCTTCGCCGTGCTCGGCGCCGCGGGGAACCCAGAAGGGTGATTACTCGCCCTTGGTCTTCTGGACGATCTCGTCCGCCACCGCGCGGGGAACCTCAGCGTAGCTGTGGAACTCCATCGAGTAGACGGCGCGGCCCGAGGTCTTCGAGCGCAGGTCGCCGATGTAGCCGAACATCTCGGACAGCGGCACCTGAGCGCGGACGACCTTGACGCCGGCGGCGTCTTCCATCGACTGGATCTGGCCACGGCGCGAGTTCAGGTCACCGATGACGTCGCCCATGTACTCCTCCGGAGTACGGACCTCGACGGCCATCAGCGGCTCGAGCAGCACGGGGTTGGCACGGCGAGCGGCCTCCTTGAAGCCCATGGAGCCCGCGATCTTGAACGCCATCTCCGAGGAGTCGACGTCGTGCGCTGCACCATCGACGATGGTTGCCTTGACGCCGACCATCGGGTAGCCCGCGAGCACACCGACGTTCATCGCGTCCTGGAAACCAGCATCGATCGAGCCGATGTACTCACGAGGGATGCGCCCACCGGTGACGGCGTTCACGAACTCGTAAGTCGTCTCGGAGTCGAGCTCGAGCGGCTCGATGTTGAACTGGATCTTCGCGAACTGTCCAGAACCACCGGTCTGCTTCTTGTGCGTGTAGTCGTGCTTCTCGACGGTCTTGCGGATCGTCTCACGGTACGCGACCTGCGGCTTGCCGACGTTCGCCTCGACGCGGAACTCGCGCTTCATGCGGTCGACGAGGATGTCGAGGTGCAGCTCACCCATGCCCTTGATGGTCGTCTGACCGGTCTCGGGGTTGAGCTCCGTGCGGAAGGTCGGGTCCTCCTCAGCGAGCTTCTGGATCGCGAGACCCAGCTTCTCCTGGTCGGCCTTGGTCTTCGGCTCGATCGCGACCTCGATCACGGGCTCCGGGAACGTCATCGACTCGAGGACGACCGGAGCAGCCGGGTCGGCGAGGGTGTCACCGGTGGTGGTGTCCTTCAGGCCGATGACCGCGTAGATGTTGCCGGCGGTCAGCGAGTCGACCGGGTTCTCCTTGTTGGCGTGCATCTGGAAGATCTTCCCGATGCGCTCCTTCTTGCCCTTGGTCGAGTTGACCACGGCGGAGCCCGAGTCGAGGTGACCCGAGTAGACGCGCACGTAGGTGAGGCGACCGAAGAACGGGTGCACGGCGACCTTGAAGGCCAGCGCCGAGAACGGGTCGTTGGCGTCGGGGTGACGCTCGATGATCGTGTCGTAGTCCTTCGGGTCGTGCGCCTCGATGGCACCGACGTCGAGGGGGTTCGGCAGGAAGTCGACGACCGCGTCGAGCATCGGCTGGACACCGCGGTTCTTGAACGCGGAGCCGCAGAGCACCGGGTAGATCTCGCTCGCGACGGTCAGCTTGCGGATCGCGCCCTTGATCTCGGCGACCGTGAGCTCCTCGCCACCGAAGAACTTCTCGAGCAGCGCGTCGTCGGTCTCGGCGACGACCTCGAGGAGCTGCTGACGGTACTCGTCCGCCTTCTCCTTGAGGTCGGCGGGGATCTCCTGGACTTCGTACTTGGCGCCCATGGTGACATCACCCTTGGAGTCGCCGGGCCAGACCAGTGCACGCATCTCGATCAGGTCGATGACGCCGATGAAGTCGTTCTCCGCACCGATGGGCAGCTGGATGACCAGCGGCTTGGCGCCGAGGCGGCTGACGATCGTGTCGACCGTGAAGTAGAAGTCGGCACCGAGCTTGTCCATCTTGTTGACGAAGCAGATGCGCGGCACGTTGTACTTGTCGGCCTGACGCCACACGGTCTCGGACTGGGGCTCGACGCCCTCCTTGCCGTCGAACACGGCGACAGCACCGTCGAGGACGCGGAGCGAGCGCTCCACCTCGACCGTGAAGTCCACGTGACCGGGGGTGTCGATGATGTTGATCTGGTTCTTGTTCCAGAAGCAGGTCACGGCGGCAGACGTGATCGTGATGCCGCGCTCCTTCTCCTGCTCCATCCAGTCGGTGGTCGAGGCGCCGTCGTGCGTCTCGCCGAGCTTGTGGTTGACGCCCGTGTAGAACAGGATGCGCTCGGTCGTCGTGGTCTTGCCGGCATCGATGTGCGCCATGATGCCGATGTTGCGGACCTTGCTCAGGTCCGTGAGCACGTCTTGTGCCACAGGAGTGTCCTTATCTTTTGGAGCAGTCTTACTGCGAAGAGGGGGTGCCCGTCCCCCGACGGGAGGCCGGGGGACGGGCGAAGCTGTTTACCAGCGGTAGTGAGCGAACGCGCGGTTCGACTCGGCCATCTTGTGCGTGTCCTCGCGGCGCTTGACCGCGGCACCCAGGCCGTTGGACGCGTCGAGGATCTCGTTCTGGAGACGCTCGGTCATCGTCTTCTCACGACGGCCCTTCGCGTAGCTCACGAGCCAGCGCAGAGCGAGCGTGTTGGCGCGGTGAGGCTTGACCTCGACCGGCACCTGGTAGGTCGAACCACCGACGCGGCGGCTGCGGACCTCGAGGGTCGGGCGCACGTTGTCGAGCGCCTTCTTGAGCGTGGCGACGGCGTCCTGGCCGTTCTTCGCCTCGACACCGCGGAGGGCGCCGTAGACGATCGACTCGGCCAGCGACTTCTTGCCGTCGACGAGGATCTTGTTCACCAGCGAGGTGACGATCGGTGCGCCGTATACCGGGTCGTTGACGACGGGGCGCTTCGGGGCGGGTCCCTTACGAGGCATCTAACTCAACCCTTCTTCGCGCCGTAGCGGGAACGAGCCTGCTTACGGTTCTTGACTGCCTGGGTGTCCAGGGCGCCACGGACGATCTTGTAACGCACACCGGGAAGGTCCTTGACACGACCGCCGCGCACGAGCACGAGCGAGTGCTCCTGCAGGTTGTGGCCCTCACCGGGGATGTACGCGGTGACCTCGGTGCCGTTGCGGAGCTTCACACGAGCGACCTTGCGCATCGCCGAGTTCGGCTTCTTCGGGGTGGTGGTGTAGACGCGGGTGCAGACCCCGGCCTGCTGCGGGTTCGACTTGAGCGCCGGCGCCTTGGTCTTGGTGACCTTGGGCGAGCGACCCTTGCGAACCAACTGCTGAATGGTTGGCACGTTCTCTCCTCATAGTGCTGCACGGTGACAGCGTGATGGGTTTCACATCATGACCCACCGGCACGCCGGAATCGACGAGCTTTTGGTGTGGTGGGTATGCCGTGGGGGCGGACCGGCATGGTGCCGACGCCCAGCGCGCACGTCGAGACGTGCACACACCTGGTCAAGTGTAATGCCGCGTAACGTGGCGGTCAAATGAGCGTGCGGCCGCGAACCGGCGCGAGGATCAGGGGATGCCGGGATCGAAGGGCGAGTCCAGCGACTCGGTCAACTCCGCCAGCAGCGCCTCGATCTGAGGCTCGACATGCTGGGAGATCGCCGCCTGGATGACGATCCGGTGCCCGAGCAGCATGTTGCAGATCTCCCGGCCGACCATGTTGGCGTACTCGTCGGCGAGGGCGACTTCTTGGCGGAGGGCGATCTTCGCCTCCTCCGTGAGCGGTGGCAGCGCCGGGAGCTCTGCGGCGGAGTCGTCGGCGAGGCCGGCGATCGTGAACAGGAACGGTGCTCCGGGTACCGGCTCCGGATCGAGCGGGAGCCCGTCGAACTCGGGGTCGAGGTCTTCGGCCGGTCGGTAGCTGCGGGCGCGATTGCGTGCGGCCTGCTGGTCGAGCTCTCGCTGCAGCATCGGGAGGTTCTGCGCCGTGTACTCGGCGACCGCGTGGTCGACGATGGTCTTGATCCGGGTCGAGAGCCCGTGCTGCACGCCGTGGGGCGCGTTCGCGCCGATCCCGGCGGCGGCGAGGATCGGAGACCCCAGACAACGACGGCAGGGCGCGACGCGGCCTCGATGGGTCGCCGGCTCCCAGCGCGGCACCCAGCGCAACCAGGCCTCGACGGCTTGGTCCACCTGCGTCTCCAGTGAGCGCTCCACCCCACCAGCGTACGGCGCGTCGCCCTTCACCGCGTCGATTTCCCCTTCCGCGGCGGGGCGTGGAGGTCACTCGTCCTCGTCGCGCTCCCAAGGCCAACGCGGATGCTCAGCACGAGTGCGTCGCAGAGCGACGCCACCCCACGCGGCGATCAGCGCCGCCACGAGCAGCACCGCGCTCACTCCACCCCGGACGAGGTCCCCGGCGACCGCCGTGGCGATCACGATGTCCGACGTTCCGAGGAGAACGGCGAACCACACGACCGCGAGATGCGCGAGGACAGTGACGAGCGCGATCGTGATCGTGGAGACGAAGGACGGACGCCGGGTCCGGAGGGTCACCCACAAGAGCACCGCGAAGGCGACGACCGCGGCGAGCATCCCCACCACCCCCGGAGCCTGACCGAGGTCGGGGGTCGAGATGATGTCGGTGTCGGTCGCCACGCTCAGGGCACCGAGCCCGAACACCGCGAGCGCGAAGAAGCTGATGGTGGCGAGCACCACCGCCAAGACAGCCGAAACCCCCGCGGACTCGGGCCCGCGGGGGTTCGGCGTGGTGGAGTTCGTGATTACCTCGACAGCGTCGGACCGGCTTCGAGGGTGCGCTCGTACTCGCGCTGCGCCTCGGCGTTCAGCTCGGTCTTGCGCGCACCGCTGCGGGACACCCATGCGCCGAACCAGATGGTCAGCTCACGGGCGAACACGAACGCGGCGATGGCCAACGGCGCCAGCAGCTGTTCCCCGACGAGGTCGAGTCCCTGCGAGGCGGTGAGCTTCCAGAACGGCGCCTCGAACAGCTGCCCGAGGATATGGCCGGCGTACGCGATGACGCCGACGAGGAGACCGAACACGACCCAGAGGCCCCAGCGTCCGCGGTTGATGATCGCGCCGAGCAGCCAGAACCCGAGGAAGAACACGACGACGGGCGTCCAGTATCCCCACGTGAGCAGAGGCGCGAGCGCCGCTTCACCGATGTTCTCGCCCGTGACATCACCGGCGACCGCGCCGAATCCCAGCGCCGCGCCCAGGTAGAGCACGGCGAAGACGAGGGTCGCGAGCAGACCGATGAGCCCGGCGGTGCCGCGGTTGCCACGATCACGCGGCGGCTCCGGAGCCTGCACGAAGATCGGCTGCGGCTGGGCCGCGGCCGCACCCGCGCTCGCGGCGACCAGCGGCTCCGACGGGACGATGCGGGTGTCGGCCTCATCGCCATACTGCGCGTAGGCACCGCCGGCCATGCCGGACTGTTCGTGGCCGAACGGTGCGGGCTCGGCCACGACCGGTTCAGGGAAGAAGGAAGCACTGTCGGCGGCGGCCTCAGCGCGGACATCGCGCACGTCGGGGTTCGATGCGGCGGCCGGCGTCGCTGTCGCGGCGGGGGGCGGAGGAGCGAACGTGCCGGGGTGGTCCCGCTCGGCCTCTTCGAAGGCGGCGAGGTCGGGGTCGACGGGCGCGGCGACGGGGTCGACGGGACCGTCGTCCACGCTGTCGTTCGCGCCGGGAACATCCGCGCCCGCGGCGGCGGCGTCTGCGAGACCGGCGTTCGCGCTGCCGACGACGTCGTCGACGTCAGCCGGCTTCTCGGGCTGGGGGCCGTCGGGATCACTCATGGGGTGCGCCTCTCATCGGATATGTGCATTGCGAGGGTACCGCCGCGTGAACGGCCGCTCACGCAGGCGTGCCGACGTGTCGCCATGCGGGTGAGGACGGGCCGGTCGCCACCGCTCAGGGGAGGGCGGTGCGTAGGGCGTCGCCCGCGAACGCGGCCAGCACGGGAAGGATCGGGAGGGACAGCCAGACGAGCGTCCCGATGATCGCGGCACAGACGACACCGGCGAACCAGCTCATCGCGATGCTGCGCCCAGCCACTCGTGCCATATCCTCACGCTACGACGGGCAGGGCGAACTCGCAGGCCGCAACGCCGAGCGATGACGCGGTCGCTGCACGGTCTCACGCGGCGGTGCGCCCCCGCAGCCTCCAGAGCAGCCACAGGCCCGATGCGGGGATGAGGAGGAAGCCGAAGAGGAGCAGGAGGTGCCAGATGCTGAGACTCGGCACCAGCGGATTGTTCGTGACGTCGTCCGGCCCGGGACTGGACCCGGAGGAGCTTCCCGAGGAGGCGAACTCCACGAAGCTCATGAACTGCAGGAGCAGCAGCGACAGGGCGCCGAACACGAACGGCACGACGATCGAGACGACCTTCTCCCACGTCTTCCACAGGGCACTCAGCGAGACGAGCACCGCTCCGACGAACCACCCGAGTACCGGGACGATGAATCCGCCGAAACTCAACGTCAGTGCCGCCGTGATCGCGAACCCTCGCGTCGACGTCGATGGGCGGCGCGGCGCCGGCGGGGCGGCGACCACGATCCTCGGGCTGTCCGGGACTTCGTCCTGGGCCTCGCGCGCGATCGCGGCCGGATCCCCCAGCCGCGCGATCCGTGCGGCCATCGCTTCGGCGTCGAGCCCCTCGAGCTCTTCGACGATGCCGCCGCGGATGTCGGAGGCGACGCCGTGCGGGAGGTCTCGCATGGCCTCATCGAGCCGCGCGAGGTAGTCGTCGCGCAGTGCGTGTGCGTCTGTCTGTGTCATGGTCGTCCCTCTCCGACGATGCCCGTGACGACACGGGCGAACGGTGTCCATTGGGCGCGGAAGCGCTCGAGCTGCTGCACACCCGCCTCCGTGAGCCGGTAGTACTTGCGCACCGGACCGCTCTCGGACGGCTGGTCGAACGTGCTGACCCAGTCGGCGTCGCGCAGCCGCCCCAGAAGCGGATACAACGTGCCGATGCTGGCGATCAGTCCGGCGCGCGTGAGTGCGTCCGCCAGCTGCCAGCCGTACATCGGCTCGCGCGCGAGCAGGCCGAGCACGCAGTACTCGACGACCCCCTTGCGCATCTGGGCGCCGACGTCAGCTGTCATGCATCACAAGATAGCATGCGACACAAGCTACCGCGACCGGCGGATACGCGAGGCGGGCCGAAGGAGGTCAGCCCTTGGTCGCGCCCGCCGTCAGCCCGCCGACGATGTACTTCTGCAGGAACAGGAACAGGATCATCACCGGGATCGCCGCCATCACGGCACCGGCAGAGAACGCCGACCAATCCGCGTAGCGCGGGTTGGCCACGAGCTTGGTGAGCCCGACGACCAGCGTCTGCTGGTCGACGTCGACGAGCATCACACTCGCGATCACATATTCGTTGACGGTGCCGATGAAGGACAGCAGCCCGACGACGGCGAGGATCGGCGCGACCAGGCGCAGGATGATCGTGAAGAAGATCCGGGCATGTCCGGCGCCGTCGATGCGGGCGGCCTCGTCGATCTCCTTGGGGATCGTATTGAAGAAGCCATACATCAGATATGTGTTCACGCCGAGTGCGCCCCCGAGATACACCAGGATGAGTCCCGTATGGGTGTTGAGCCCGATCGCCGGGAACCAGTCCCCCAGCGTCGACATGAGCAGGAAAATCGCGACGACGGCGAGCAGCTGCGGGAACATCTGCACCACGACGATCGTGACGAGTCCGACGCGGCGCCCGGCGAATCGCATGCGGGAGAACGCATATGCGGCGCACGCGCCGATGAAGACCGTGACGGCGCCCGTGACGACCGCGATGAGCAAGGTGTTCAGGAACCAGGTCCCGTAGGGGTTCTGCGGATCACTCAGGATGCGCACATAGCTGTCGATCCCGATCGCCGAGAACAGCTGATTCGATCCGGTGAGCGTCCCCTTCGGATTCAGCGAGGCCGACACGACGTACAGGAGGGGGAACAGGGCGAACACGCTGACGACGATCGCGACGAGGTGACGCCACCCGGTGTCGGCGAACCAGGCGCCGAGAGTGCGTCGGCGCGCGGCGGGGGCGTGTGCGTGTGCGTCGGTGGCGGGGCTGGCGGTGCTCATGTCAGTTCAGCTCCTCGAGGGCCTTGGTCTTGCGGAAGCTGATGATCGAGATGGTCGCGACCACGATGAAGATCAGGATGGTGAAGGCGGAGGCGAGGCCGTAGTCGCGCGTCTGCCCGGTGAAGGCCACCTTGTACACCATCGAGATCAGGATGTCGGTGTGTCCCACGGGGATCGACACGTCGCTGAATCGCGGCCCGCCCTTGGTGAGCATGTAGATCAGGTTGAAGTTGTTGAAGTTGAACGCGAAGGACGAGATCAGCAACGGCGCGACCGTGACGAGCAGCAGCGGGAGCTTGATGCGCCGGAACACCTGCCAGGGGTTCGCGCCGTCCATGACGGCCGCCTCGTTCACGTCCTCCGGGATGCCCTGGAGGGCACCCATGCACACCAGGAACATGTACGGGAAGCCGAGCCACAGGTTGACCAGCAGGACCGACACCTTCGCGAGCGTCGGATCCGTGAGCCACGGGATCGCCGCACCTCCGAACAGGACCTGGTTGATGAACCCGAAGCTCTCGTTCATCATCCCGGCCCAGACGAGTGCGGAGAGGAACGCGGGGAACGCGTACGGCAGGATCAGGATGATCCGGTATCCGTTGCGGAAGCGCATCCGGGTGTTGTTGAACACCAGCGCGAGCAGGAGCCCGAGGAAGAACGTCGACGCGACCGAGATCAGCGCGAACGCGAACGTCCACAGGGTGACCGAGATCAGCGGCCCGCGGATCGAGGAGTCGGTGACGGCACGCACGAAGTTGTCGAAGCCGACGGTCGTCTGCCACCCGGGCAGCAGCTGCTCCCCGTCCGCCGCGGTGAAGGCTCCGTCGCCCTCGTCGGAGTAGACGGTGCCGGTGGTGGTGTCCGTGATCGTGTCGGCAGCCGCGTCGTACTCGAGCGTCGAGACGTACAGATACCCCTTCTGGCCGTCCGGAGCCCGCAGGCTGCCGTCGTTGGGGTCATCGCTGAACGGGACGGAGAGCTTCTCGAGCGCTTCCGAGAGTGTGAAGACGGTCGCGAGCGGGAGCGTCGTCCAGCCGTCGACCGCGATGGCCTGACCGCCCGCGAACTCGGCGTCGACCTCTTCGAGCGGCTGCTCGGACGTGCCGAGGAGGGCGTCGCCGGACTCCGGGTCCGTCACGAGGAACCCGTACGTCCCGAACTGCTCGACGACGGTGACGGGGTAGGTGGGCGAGTCCTCGACCCGCTCCTGTGCCGAGGCGAGGAGCGAGGAGATCGCCTGCTCCTTGGTGCCGTTGTGGCCGGTGCCGTAGTTGGTGAAGCCGATGTACCCGGTGTAGAGGAGCGTGAACACCTGGAACACGACCAGGAAGATGATGCCGGGGGTGAGGTACTTCGCTGCAATGCGCTTGCGCGAGAAGTAGATGTAGTTGACGAGGACGGCGACCGCGACGACGATGCCGAGGATCAGCCACTCCTGGTTCGCGAAGAGCACGAACGCGGCGTAGAGCGCGATCGCATCGACCACCGCCAGCAGGAGGATCTTCAGCAGCATCCAGCCGATCGGTCCGGATGCGGCCTCCGCGATCTTCGCGGCCTGGCGCTGACGTCGGGTCGGAGGAGCCGTGCGCTCGTCGGTGTCTGTCATGTCGTCCTCGTCATGATCCTGCCGGGGCGGGCGGTGGTCGCCGTCCGCCCCGGCAGGGCCCGTGTGATGGCTGTTACTTGATCGCTGCGGTGACGTCGTCGACGAGCTTCTGCCACGTCGTCGTCGGGTCCGCACCGTTGATGATCGCCGCCTCGGCGACACCCCAGAACTGCCAGACCGAGCCCATGGCCGGGATGGCCGGCATCGGGACGGCGTCGGCACCGACGGCCTGGAAGCCGGCGATGATCGGGTCGGATGCCGCCGTGTCGGCGGCCGCAGTGAGCGCGGGCAGAACGTTGCCGGCCTTGAACAGCTCGAGCTGGACGTCTTCCGTGCCGAGGTAGTTGACCAGGAAGTCGTTCGCCGCGACCTTGTTCTTGGACTCGGAGCTCACGAAGAAGCCCTTGACGCCGGCGAACGGCGATGCGGTCTCACCGGTCGGGCTCGGGATCGGGTCGATCGCGACGTTGATGCCGGCGTCGGTGGCCGCCCCCACGTTCCAAGGACCGGTCAGCCAGAAGGCCGCGGTGCCGTCGAGGAACTGCTGCTTGGCGATCTCACCGTCGATGTCCGTGTTCAGCACGCCGGCCGCACCCTGCACGCCGAGCCAGTCGGCGAAGGCGAAACCGCCCTCGCTGCCGAGCTGCAGGTCGGTGGCGTCGTAGCTGCCCGCGTCGTCCGTGCCGAAGACCGGAGCGCCGAAAGCCGTCTGGAAGGGGTACAGGTGGTACGGGTTGCCCTCGGCGCCCTGCTCCACGACGAACGTGCCCTGGGCGATCATGTCGTCGAAGCTGGTCGGGGCGGTCGGGACAAGGTCGGCGTTGCGCAGCACGGCGATGTTCTCGACGGCGTAGGGAAGCATGTAGACGGTGCCGTCATACGTCGCGGCCTGCAGCGCCACCGAGAGGTAGTCCCCCGCGCTGTCACCGAGCTCGATCGGAGCGACGACGCCGTTCGTCGACAGCTCCCCGAGCCAGTCGTGCGCGCCCATGACCACATCGGGTCCCTTGCCGGTCGGCACCTGCTGGATGAAGTCGTCCTTCATGTCGTCGACGGACTTGCCCGACAGCTCCACCGTGACCCCGGTCTTGTCCTCGTATGCGTCCGCCGCCCCCTGCAGGGCGTCGACGCGCTCGGCGTCGACCCAGACGACGAGCGTGCCGCTGCCCTCGGAGCCGGAGGTGTCATCGCCGCTGGTCCCCGTGGAGCAGCCGGCGAGCGTCAGAGTCGAAACGATGGCGATCGCGCCCGCGGCGGCGATGCCCCTCTTGTTCACCTTCATTGGTGTGTGCCTCTCTCAGTGCTGGGTGGCCTGCACAGACTGCAAGCGCTTACAGTATGCATCGAAGCAAGGGCGATTTGCAACGAAGAGAGCGGGTGATATCAACCTGTGACCGGGGTGAACTCGCAATGTCGGAGTGAAAACGCTTCCACGACGGCAGGAAACTGGGAGGTAGCGGCACGACGCGATACTGTCGAGAGATGCGGAAAATCCGACGCTCGTGGCTGCTCGGCGGTATCGGACTGATCTCGTGCGGCATCGTCGGCATCGCGCGGAGCTCCGTATTGGGCGCTCCCGGAGCGGACGTCGTCCTCGCGCTCCTCAGCGACCTCCTCTGGGCCGGCGCGATCCTCCTCCTGTCCATCGGCCTGAGTCGTGAGGCGAGCGTCGTCGCACGAAGACCCTTGGGACTGACCGCCTCCGCGGTCGTCGCCCTCTGGCCGGTGACGGCCACAGTCCTCGGCCCGCTCGTCCTCCCCCAGGAGCCGACGGCGACGGAAGCATGGCAGACCTGGTCGTATCTGTCGGTGCTGATCCCACTCATCTCCGGGGTGATCGCCGCGATGCAGGTGGCCCGCGCGCGTACGGTCCCAGCGCCCTGGAACGGGGCTCCGCTCTGGGCGCTCGGCATTCAGACCGTCGTCTGGGTGGTTCCCCAGGTGATCGGCGCCAGCGCCCCGCGCGCGCTCATCGAGATGGCCGCCGTTCTCCCCGCGCTCGGGCTCCTCGGCTTCTTGTCCACCACTCTCGGGCTCGGCATCGTGGGGGTGACGCTCGCCGGCCACCGTCGGGTCAACACGGTGCCTGTGTTCGAATCAGCGGGTCCCGACACACCCGTTGCCTAGAATTGCAGAATGGCAAACGACTCTAGCTTTGACATCGTCTCGAAAGTGGATCACCAGGAGGCTGAGAACGCCGTGAACCAGGCCCGCAAGGAGGTCGAGCAGCGCTACGACTTCAAGGGCACCGGGGCGTCGATCGCCTGGAGCGGCGAGCAGATCCTGATCACCGCGAACACCGAGGAGCGGGCGAAGGCCGTGCTCGACGTGTTCCAGTCCAAGCTCATCAAGCGCGGAATCTCCCTGAAGAGCCTCGAGTCGGGCGACCCCTTCGCCAGCGGCAAGGAGTTCCGCATCGTATCGACGCTCAAGGACGGCATCTCCTCGGAGAACGCGAAGAAGATCGGCAAGATCATCCGCGACGAGGGTCCCAAGGGCGTCAAGAGCCAGATCCAGGGCGACGAGCTGCGCGTCCAGTCGAAGAGCCGCGACGACCTCCAGGAGGTCATCGCGCTTCTCAAGGGTGCCGATCTCGACCTCGATCTGCAGTTCATCAACTACCGCTGACCCCGGCGGCTGGTACGCAAGAGGGGGCTGGATGCCACGGCATCCGGCCCCCTCTCTGCGTATGTCTCCGAATGGATGCAGATGTACTGCTCGTGTTGGCGCGAGGGTGGAGATCTTCGGGATCCACGCGACCTCCTGGTGCAGTGGCCCTCCGAGCCTGAACGTCGGGTGCTCGGGACACAAGCGTACGGGGAGCGCATCCATGCGGAACATCGGATCGACATCGACGGGCATCGGTGAGAGCAAGCAGCTTCTGGCGGAGGAGGTCTTCCGGCACATCGGCACGCAGATCGTCACGGGCACACTGACGGAGGGCGAACGCATCCGCGACGTCGACGTCGCCGAGGAACTGCACGTCTCGCGGACACCGGTGCGAGAGGCTCTGCAACGTCTCGAACGGCTCGGGATGGTGATGATGTATCCGAGCCGGTACACCGAGGTCACCTCCGTGACGGCGGAGACCGAGGCGCAGTCCCTCGTGTTCGCCGGCTGCCAGGCCGGCATCGCCGCGCGTCTGGCGGTCCCCCGGCTCACCGCGACGCAGCGCGCACACGTCGTCCGCCTCGTGGCGGCGATGTACGCCACACTCGACGACGGCGCGAAGACGTCGGACGCCCGCTGGGCGGTCTTCTCCTACCTGGGTGAGCATTGCGGCAACACCCAGCACCGGGCGCTGATGGAGGACGCGAGCATGGCTCTCCTCCGCAACCTCCGGAACTGGAAGATCACGCCGACGGACCGCGACCGCATGCGGCAGATCTACCTCGACTTCCGCGACGCCGTCCTCGACGGTGACGGGGGACGCGCCGAGCAGCTCGTCCGGTCGATGCACTACCTCTGAGGAAACTCCGTACCTCTGAGGAAACTCAGTCGGCCGCTCGCCAGCCGGTGACCCATCGGTCCAGCCGCCGGTACGCGTCTTCTCGCGCCTCGTGACGTGAGAGGAAGACATCGTGCAGAGCTCCGTCGATGCGCTCCACGGTGACCGTCGAGCCCAGGCGGAGGGCCGCACGGGCGATGTCGTCGACCACCAGCACGGAGTCCGCCGACGTCAGCTCCTCGGACCAACGGGTCGGAGGCACGAACCTCGCGGACAGCAGCACGCACACCGGAGCGGTGATCGAGAGTCCCCCGGCGACGGTCTTGTGACCCGAGAGGATCGCATGCAGCCATCCGGCGTAGACCGCCATGGTCTGCACCGGGCGCCAGAGGGGGTTCACCTCCATCGGGTCATCGGGATCGGCGACCTCCTGCTGTGCGCGGGTGTAGAACCCGAGATCGACCTGCGGTGCGGCCTCCAGCGGACGGATCCGTGCCTGCAACTCGACCATCGGCGCGATCGCCGCCCTGGCGGGGGCGAACTGGAACTCCAACCACGGGCTGTTCAGGATCACCGCATCGGCCACGCCCGGATGCCGCGACGCCCACAGGCTGAGCGTGAGACCGCCGGTGGAGTGCCCGAGCAGGACGAGGCGCCGGTCGGATTCACCCCCGCCTTTCCCGCGTCCCATCTCCGTCAGAGCCGCGGCGATGTCTTCGTCGTAGGTGGCCAGGTCGGCGACGTAGCCGGGCGTCTGCCCCTCGCGGAGGCTGCGCCCGTACTTGCGGAGATCGAGGGCGAAGAAGCGCGCCCCCCGCGAGGTCCAGAAGCGCGCGAGTCGCTTCTGGAAGAAGTAGTCCGACCACCCGTGCACGTAGAGCACGTCGACGCCGTCGAGCTGCGGCGCACGGCGGCGCACCCGGTCCCACCACCCCGGCTCCGCGGGAAGGGCGCGCACCAGCGTCGCGACGACGGGCCCTTGGTCGTCCGCGCCGAGGTCGAGCGTGAGCTGCTCGAACTCGTCGCCGAGCACGTCGGGCGTCCAGTCGGCCATGCGGTCCTCCCCCGTCATCGCCAGGCTAGCCCAGGCGCGACGCCGGGAGCGGGTCCGGCGCTACTCGCCCCGGGAGACGCGGACCATCTCGTCGCGCGGGACGACCTTGACGCGAGCGCGCTCCTGCGGCGCACCGAGGGCGATCTCGTGCTCGTCGAGGCGGTGCCAGCCGTCCAGGTCGGTCCACTGCACGCCGCGCTCCTGCAGGAGAGCGACGATCGCCTCCTCCGACGGGTCCTCCGGGTGCCACCAGGAGCCCTGATCGTTGATGATGTGCCGCACGGTCTCCATGGCGTCGGACTTCGTGTGGCCGATCAGACCCACCGGGCCGCGCTTGATCCACCCGGTCGCATAGATGCCGGACACGCGCTCGTTCGAATCCTTCGCGAGCACCTGGCCCTCGCGGTTCGGGATCACACCGTGCTTCTTGTCGAAGGGCACACCCGGCAGCGGCGAACCGAAGTAGCCGATGGCACGGTACAGCGCCTGGAGCGGGACCTCGCGCATCTCGCCCGTGCCCACGGCGCCGCCCTGTCCGTCGGGCCGCGTGCGCTCGTACACCAGCGCCGCCACGCGACCGTTCTCGTCCTTGCGCACTTCGACGGGGCGCGCCCAGAAGTGCAGGTGGAGGCGCCGTGAGGCCGTGCCTCCCGCGTTGTTGACCGAGTCGCGCTTGCGCCAGGACTGCAGGATGCGGTCGATGACCATGACCTGTTTGTTGCTGGCGACCGCGTCTTTCGAGGCCTCGTCGTAGTCGAAGTCCTCGTCGTACACGACCATGTCGACGTCGCGCAGCTCTCCGAGTTCGCGGAGCTCGAGCGGCGTGAACTTGACCTGAGCGGGGCCGCGCCGACCGAAGACGTGCACATCCGTGACCTCGCTGGCCTGGAGCCCCTCGTACACGTTCTGCGGAACCTCGGTGACGAGCAGGTCCTCCGCGTGCTTCGCGAGCATGCGGGCGACGTCGAGCGCGACGTTTCCGTTGCCGAGGACGCCGACGGACGCGGCGTCCAGCGGCCACTCGCGCGGAACATCGGGGTGACCGTCGAACCAGCTGACGTAGTCCGCCGCTCCGTAGGAGGCGACCGCATCGATGCCGGGGATGTCCAGCGAGGTGTCGCGGATCGCGCCGGTCGCGAAGATCACGGCGTTGTAGTGCTTCTTGAGGTCGTCGAGCGTGATGTCCTCGCCGAAGCGCACGTTGCCGAAGAGGCGGATGTCGCCGCGGTCGAGCACGTCGCGCAGAGCCGTGATGATGCCCTTGATGCGAGGGTGATCGGGAGCCACGCCGTAGCGCACGAGACCGTACGGCGCCGGAAGCTGCTCGAAGAGGTCGATCGACACATCGAACTTGCGCTCGGCCTTCAGAAGGATGTCCGCGGCGTAGATGCCGGCGGGGCCCGCACCGACGATGGCCAGTCTGAGCTTGGTCATGGAGGTCCTTTCGTATGCCGTCGCAGCCGGCGCGCGGCCCGACGGGCCGCCCGCGCAGATCAGCTGGATCGTTCGGCGAGGGTCTCTGCGAATCGGGTCAAGGCCTCGCGCACCGTGCCGCGCGGCAACGGACCGAGGGCGTCGATGGCGTCCTGCGTCCAGGCGTGCGCGAGCTCGAGGGTCTTCTGCGTCACCGGGTGGTCGCGCAGCTCGTCCAGGGGCTCGTCGAGGATCGCCGGGTCCGCACCATCCGCGATCCGGGCGACCCCGTCATCGATGCGCGCAGCGAGGTCGGCGGACGCCTCGTCGGCTTCGGCTTTGAGCAGCAGATACGGCATGGTCGGGACGCCGGCGCGCAGGTCGGTTCCGGGCACCTTCCCCGTCTCCTCCGGCTTGGCCGAGAGGTCGATCACGTCGTCGAGCAGCTGGAAGGCGACGCCGATCTTCTCGCCGTACATCCGCAGCGGCTCCTCGTACTCGCTCGGGGCGTTGGAGAAGATCACACCGCCCTGCGTGGCTGCGGCGATCAGCGAACCGGTCTTGTCGGCGAGCACCTGGATGTAGAACGCGATCGGGTCGTCGTTCTCCTGCGGGCCGAGAGTCTCGTGCATCTGCCCGAGCACGAGCCGCTCGAACGTATCGGCCTGGAGCCGGATCGCGCGTTCGCCCAGTCGGGACATCAACTGGCTCGCGCGGGAGAACAGGATGTCCCCCGTGAGGATCGCGATGTTGTTCCCCCACACGGCGTGCGCGGCCGGGACGCCGCGTCGGCGGTCCGCCCCGTCCATGACGTCGTCGTGGTACAGCGAGCCGAGATGCGTGATCTCGAGCGCCTTGGCGACGTCGATGACCTCGCGGGTGTTGCCGTCGCCCAGCTGCGCGGCGAGCAGCGTGAGCACCGGTCGGATGCGCTTGCCGCCGGCCTCGTACAGGTAGCGGCTGGCCGCGTCGGCCAGCGGATCGGCGACGCGGACGTCCTCGGCGAGTCCGGTCTCGACCAGCTCCAACCCGTCTTCGATGGCGCGCGCGACACGGCGGGCGGCGGGGCCGATGAAGACGCGATCGCTGAAGCCGAGACGGCTCGCCAGTCGCGAACCCGGGGCGATGGGGCTCGAAGTCACGTTCCCAGCCTACCTTCGTCGGGTGCCGCGGTTTCGCGCGGAGGAATCACTCCGGCTTGCGTGCTCTGTGCAGGGCGACGATGCCGAACGTGAGATTGCGGTACGCGACGTCCGTCCACCCCGCCTCACGGATCCAGGCCGACAGCTTCTTCTGGTCGGGCCACTCCCGGATCGACTCGTTGAGGTAGTCGTACGCGTCGCCGTTCGTGCCGGCCACGCGTGCGACGCGCGGCAGGACCTGATCGTTGTAGAGCCGGTAGGCGCCACGGAACAGCTTGCCCGGAGGGGTGGAGAACTCGTTGATCACGAGCCTTCCTCCCGGCTTGGTCACCCGGAACAGCTCCTGGAGGGCCTTCTTCGGGTCGTTCACGTTGCGCAGCGCATACGACATGGTGACGGCGTCGAACTCGGCATCCGCGAACGGCAGGGCCGTGGCGTCCGCCTGCACGAACGAGAGGTTGCGCATCGCCCCGTGGCGGCGCTGGCCCTCGGCGAGCATCCCCGGCGAGAAGTCGGCCGCGACCACGTCGGCGCCACTGCGGGCGAGAGAGGCCGACGAAGACGCGGTGCCCGCTCCGAGGTCGAGGATCCGCTCCCCCGGCTTCGGCGCGACCGCGCGGGTCGTCGCCGCCCGCCACAGGATGTCGTTGCCGAAGGTCATGGCCGTGTTGGTGCGGTCGTACCCTGCGGCGACCTGGTCGAACATGCCGCTGACGCGGGCGGGGTCCTTGCCGAGATCGGCGCGGTTGGCTTCGTTCGGGGTCACGGCTTCAGTCTAGGCGCGAGACCCAGGGCTTCGAGGCGGTCGAGCCAGGGATCGGCGGTGGCATCGTCGAACGGGGCGGTCTGCGCACGCACCCGCTCCTCGAGGTCGAGGGCGAGCGCCTCGAGATGCGTCATCACGTCGGCGGGATAGCCGTACCGAGCGCTGTGCTCGGCCCACTCGTCGCGGTCGTCGACCCAGGTCCCCCGCGCACCCGCCACCCGCACGACGTCGAGGTCCATGTCGATGCCTGTCGCGAGCAGCGGGTCGTCGGACCAGCGGACGTCCCACCCCAGGTCGATGTAGATGCGCATCCCGCGGCGGTGACGGCGGTTCACGGTCACCGCGTGGTCTCCACTGGCGGGGATGAGCGTCACGTTGGGGCCGCCCGCATGGAACGCGGCCCCGGGGCGCTCGCTGTGCCATCCCACGGGTTGCCCGAGCCAGTCCCCCCACTCGTCGGCCCCGAGGTAGACGCATTCGTGGCGCCAGTGCGGCGAGCCGTCCCACTTTCGCCACTGGAAGACCATCTCGGTGCCGGGTGCGGGGCGTGCATCACTCATCCGCTCACCCTACGACGGCGCGGATCCCTGCCCCCTGAGCGGCATAGGCTGGAACCGTGCACACCACCCCCCTGGTCGTGGAGACCCGAGAGATCGACCCGGTCGAAGATCTGCTCGCCTACACGGATCCCGCCCGCCCGCTCGCCTGGCTGCGGCGCGGGGACGGGATCGTCGCGGTCGGCGAGACGCTCGCGGAGATCCGCCCTCCGGCGCGTCCCGGCGGATCACGCGTCGAAGCCCTCGCGACGGCCTGGCGGGGGATGGCCGCCGAGGCCGAGATCACCGATCCGATCGGGCTCCCGGGCACCGGGCTGGTCGCCTTCGGTGCCTTCACCTTCGATGAGGAGTCGACGGCCGACAGCGTGCTCCTGCTGCCGACGCGCGTGCTCGGCCGACACGGCGACCGGTTCTGGGAGACCCGCATCCGCCTCGCCGACGCAGCGGTCCACGAGGATGCACTCGCCACGGAGCCGTACGGACCCCATTGGGCCGGCACGGTCGGACCGGGCGCGCAGACCCCTCAGCGCTACCAGGACGCAGTGCGCCGGGCCCTGACCCGCATCGCCGACGGCGAGCTGAGCAAGGTCGTGCTCGCGCGCGACCTGACCGGCAGCATCCCTGCGGGGTCCGACCTGCGTCGCCTCGTGCGCGCCCTCTCGACCGCCTACCCCGACACCTGGGCCTTCGCGGTCGACGGGCTGATCGGGGCGAGCCCGGAGACTCTGGTCACCGTGCACGACGGCACCGTCACGGCGCGTGTGCTCGCCGGCACGATCGGTCGCGGGGCCGATGCCGACGCCGACACCGCGGCATCCGCACACCTCGCTTCGAGCGTGAAAGACCTCGACGAGCACCAGTACGCGGTGCAGAGCGTGCTCGCGTCACTGCGCTCCCACACCAGAGCCCTGGCCGCGAGCGAACAGCCCTTCCTGCTGAAACTGCCCAACCTCTTCCACCTGGCGACCGATGTCGAGGGCGAGCTGGCCGACGGCGAATCGGCCCTGGACCTGGTGCGCGTCCTGCACCCGACCGCAGCGGTCGCCGGCACCCCGACCCCGACGGCGATCGCCGCGATCCGCGACCTCGAGCCCTTCGATCGCGGACGCTACGCCGGGCCGGTGGGCTGGGTGGACGCGGCAGGCAACGGAGAATGGGCGATCGCCCTCCGGTGCGCGCAGTTCACGGCAGGCACCGACGCGATCGGGGTGACCGCGTACGCGGGTGCCGGGATCGTGGCCGGCTCCGACCCGGAGAGCGAGTTGCTCGAGACCCGGGTCAAGTTCCGCCCGCTCGTCGACGCCCTGGCCTAGCCTCCGGTCCGCCCTGCTCACAATTCAGGACGAACGCAGAATTCTCGCCCGAAGCTCGCTCGTCGAACGCGTGTCGAGCCGATCTTCCTGAGTTGTGAACGGCCCCGACACCGTCATCAGCTCGCGGCGAGGCGCTCCTTCTCGGCCTCGACGTCGAAGTCGGCGACCGGCCACTGCGGATCGATGTCCTCGAGGGCCGCAAGCAGCAGCTCCTGCACCGCGAGGCGCGCATACCACTTGGCGTTCGCCGGGATCACGTGCCACGGGGCGACCTCCGTCGAGGTGCGGTCGAAGACCGTCTGGTACGCCTCCATGTACTGCGACCACAGGAGCCGTTCATCCACATCGCCGGGGTTGTACTTCCAGTGCTTGTCCGGCCGGTCGAGTCGCTCCATGAGCCGCGCCTTCTGCTCCTCCGGCGAGATGTGCAGCATGACCTTGATGATGCGGGTGCCCGACGCCGCCACCCGCGCCTCGAACTCGTTGATCGCGTCGTAGCGGCGCTCGATCTCCGCGGCGTCCGCGAGCCCGCGCACCCGTCCGATCAGGACGTCCTCGTAGTGGGAACGGTCGAAGACGCCGATGAGCCCCGGCTCGGGCAGGCGCTTCTCGACGCGCCACAGGAAGTCGTGGGCGAGCTCTTCCGGAGTCGGGGCCTTGAACGCGGCGAGCGCGACCCCTTGCGGATCGACACCCCCGACCACATGCCGCACGATCCCGCCCTTGCCTGCCGAGTCCATCGCCTGCAGCACGAGCAGCACCGCGTCCTTCGTCACGCCCACCCGGCTTTCGGCGAACAACCGCTCCTGCAGATCGTTGAGCGCGCCGAGCCCGGCCGCGAGATCGCGCACCCCGTGCGACTTGCCGCCGACATAGCCGGGCTTGGTGTCGGGGTCGAGGTCAGCGAGACGGAAACCCTCGTCGACGCGGAGCCGCTGCGTCCAGGTGTGCGCGTTCATACGCACATCCTGCCAGTCAACGCGGCAGCGGCACCTCGATGATCTGACGTCCTCCCCGCGGCGTGGTGAGCGCCTGATCCAGCGCGGTGCGGGTCGTGACCCGCTGGTACTCCCAGCCGTACGCCGATGCCAGGTGTTCCAGTCGCACGGTGTGCGGGGTGTAGAAGGCGCGATCGAGGTCGGCCGCGGGTGCGGAGGCGGCGACCTCCAGCGCGTCGAAGATCGTCCCGCCGCCGTCGTTGCCGACGATGACCTGGAGACGCGGTTCCGCCTCATCCGGCGGCAGCAGCAGGGCACCGACGTCATGCAGGAAGGCGAGGTCGCCCAGCAGCACCCTGGTCACGCCGGGAGCGCCCGCGGCCTGGCTGGCGAGGGCGATACCGGTCGCGGTCGCGATCGTGCCGTCGATCCCGGCGAGACCGCGATTCGCGTGGACGGGCACCTTCTTGCCTCCGAGCACCTGGTCGGCCACACGCACCAGCCGCGACGAGCCGAAGACGAGCCGATCGTGCGGCCAGGTGGCCCGCCACACGGCATCGACGAGCAGCTCGCGATCGAGCGGGCGCCGGACCGCGTCGAGTTCGGCCTTCACGGCTTCCCGACGGGCGGCGAAGTCCGTGGAGGCGAGGCCTTCCGGATCCGGGGCGTTCTCGCTCAGGTCGACGGTCTCGGCGGCGGAGGCCTGGAGCCACGCACCGAGCCACGCACGATCGGCGGCACCGGGGGCGACCGTGACGGCACCGACGGCGCGCGTGCGGTGGTTGAGATTGAGCTCCTCCCCTCCGCGACGGACGGCCACCACGTCGACATCCTGGCGCGAGAGCAGGGCCGTCGCTTCCCGGCTGAGGGTCGGGTGACCCAGCACGACCACGCGCTCGATACGTCCACCGAGCTCTTCCCGCGCGAGGAGGCGGCGATACCCGTGCACGATCTGCCGACCGAACCGGGCCCCGCTCACGATCTCGGCAATCAGCGGCCACCCGCCGGCGTAGGCGATCTCCTCGGCGTCCGGCCCGGCATCGGCACCGGCCAGCACGACGGTGCGCGGACCCCGGGCGAGCTCGAACGGGTCGGCCGCACGCCGGACGGGCATATCGCCGGGAGTAACCCTGACTTCGGGGAATGCGCCGGAGAGCGGCTCACGCGACGGCAGGTTCACGTGGACGGGTCCTGCGACGCCGGGAAGCGCGTCGACGTCGCGCACGCCCATCGCCGCGGCCACCGAACGCTCGGCGAGCCCTGCCCACTCGCCGTCTCCCGGAACCGGCGCGTCGACCTGATCGCGCACCCAGGGGTGGAACAGACCGTTCTGCAGCGTCGCCTGGTTGGCACCGACGCCCCGCAACTCGGGTGGGCGATCAGCGGTGAGCAGCAGCAGCGGCACGCCCGAGTGGAACGCCTCCATCACCGCGGGCAGCAGATTCGCGACGGCCGTCCCCGAGGTGCAGATCACCGCGGCGGGGACCTGCGTCTCCCTGGCGATGCCGAGCGCGGTGAAACCGGCGACCCTCTCATCGATGCGCACATGCACACGGAGGTGACCCTCATCCGCCAGTCGCACCGCGGCGAGCGCGAGGGCCTGCGAACGCGAACCCGGGGAGACGACGACGTCGCGGACTCCATGGGCGACGAGATCGGCGAGCAGAGACGCCGCCGCATCCATCGCCGGCGACGAGCTCACGGGCGCGGGTCCGAGGCGGGAGGCTCGTCGGTCTCCTCGTCCAGGCGCGCGAGCTCCTCTTCGAGACGGCGGATGCGCGCATCCTGCTCGGTCTTGTCGATGCTGCGCAGGAAGGCGGGATCGTCATCCGGGGCGATCACCGGGCGAGCGCCGGAACCGTTGGCCCGCCGACGACCGATCACGAACCAGAGGATCCCCCCGATCACGGGGAGGAGCACCACGATGGCGATCCAGGCGGCCTTGGGCACGCCCCGGTGCCGCGTCGCCGGCTGCACAGCGCAGTCGACGATGCTGAACACCCAGAACACGGCGGCGAGGAAGCCGCCGATGATCAGTAGTCTCGCCACCCCTCCAGTGTAGGCATGTCCTCAGCGTCCGGGGTTCGGAGGAGGCAGAGGCGCCGTTGCTAGACTGCGCGGGAAATGCTGCCCTCATCGCCGGATCGGATGCCGCGAGCACGGGCCGAGCGGACGATGATCGCGCGTGTGATCCTCGCCGTCGGTCTCGCGCTCCTGCTCGTCGTCGGCGCGTGGTCGACGTCGCGCGGCTCCGCCGAGGTGCACGCCACGCTCTGCCTCGCCTCCGGCATCACGGCGTCGGCGGGCACGGAATCCGGCACCGCGGTGGCTGACGGCGCGACCGCGGTCGACGTCCTCACCGCCGACGCCGGGGTCTGCCTGGTCGTCGCGCTCTGCTGCGTCGCACTGGTGCTGTTGTTCCGGCGTCTCCGTGATCGCGGCACACGGCTGCTCGTCTCGCGCGCCCCGCGCACAGCACCGCCGGCGCGCGCCGGACCGCGTCCCCTCTTCTCCGCACTCTCGCTCACACAGCTCTCGATCTCCCGCACCTGAACACCGACGCGTCCCTCGGGCCGCCTTCGCGCGGCATCCCCTTTCCCGTCGTACCCGTGTGTCTGGAGACCCCATGAAGAACTCTGTCAAAGCGACCCTGATCGCCATCGCCGTCGCCATCGTCCTGCTGATCGTCGCCCTCGTGTTCGCGCTCAACCAGCGCGCAGCCCCCACGCCGCCCGAAGGCGCGGAGCAGCAGACCGTCCGCACCGACTCGCACGTACTCGACGACGGGGGCGAGGGCGCCGTGACCGTCGTCGAGTTCCTCGACTTCGAGTGCGAGGCCTGCGGGGCGTTCTATCCCGTCGTCGAAGAGCTCCGGGAGAAGTACGACGGCGAGATCACCTACGTCGTCCGCTACTTCCCGCTCCCGGGTCACATCAACTCCACCCAGGCCGCCCTCGCCGCCGAGGCGGCGGCGCAGCAGGACCGATTCGAGGACATGTACCACCGGCTGTTCGAGACGCAGGCGCAGTGGGGCGAGCAGGGTGAGGAGACGCCCGAGGTGTTCCGCGCCATCGCCGAGGAGCTCGGACTCGACCTGGCCGCGTACGACGCGGCGATCGCGGACCCGGCGACGGCCGAGCGCGTGCAGGCGGACAAGACCGACGGGGAGAAGCTCGGCGTGACCAGCACCCCGACCTTCTTCGTGGACGGCGAGAAGGTCGTGCTCGAGACCTGGGACGACCCGGAGCAGGCGATCGAGAAGGCCCTGAACGGCTGAGTCCTGGCGCCCGTCGCGGCAGCCCCGCCGAGGGTGAAGGCCGGATACGAACCCCGATACTCTGAGATCAGATTCAGGGAGAGGGCCCGGACGACGATGGAACTGACTTCGCTTCTGCAGGGGACGCACAACGCCCGGGAACTCACCGGGTTGCCGGTCTCGGGAGGCGGGACCATCGCGTCCGGGCTCTTGTTCCGTGCCGATGCTCTCGCCGGACTGACCGACGATGGACTGCAGGCTCTGACGGATCTCGGCATCGGCACCGTGATCGATCTGCGTATGGATGCCGAGCGTTCCCGTGCAGCCGACCGTCTCCCCGCGGACGGCAGCGTGACGCTTCTGCCGCTGCCCATGCAGGGCGGAGCGATGGACGAGATGGTGAAGCATCTGCTCCCCGCGGCCGGAAGCAAGAGCCTGTCGGTGACCCAGGTCGCCCAGCTCCTGAAGCAGGTGCCGACCCTGGAGGAGCTGTACATCGCGATCCTCACGGACAGCGCCGCGCAGTTCGCGACCGTGGCGCGCACGGTGCTCGACGCCGCGCGCACCCCCCGTCCCGGCGTCCTGTTCCACTGCACCGCGGGCAAGGATCGGACGGGTCTCGCTGCGGCGATCCTGCTCTCCGTCGCAGGCGTGCCGCGTGAGGCGATCGTCGACGACTACACGGAGACCGAGAAGAACCTCGCGCTCGGATTCGCGGAAGCGCTCACCGGCCTCATCACCTCGCTCGGCGTTCCCCTGACCCCCGGACTCAAGACGCTGGCGACCGAATCACCCGCCTCGGCCATCGAGACGGCGCTGGACTGGATCGACGCGACTCACGGTGACGCCGCGGGCTACCTCCGCAGCGGCGGTCTGACGGACGACGAGGTCGCCGAGCTGCGGCGGGTGCTACGCGGCGAGTAGTCCCGCCCCCATATCTCCCCGTATCGCCGGTGCCGTCGCTACGCTGATCGCATGACTGAGGAGCGCTCCCCCTCGCTGCACCCGCTGCCGGCGTTCGCGCGGCGGATCCCCGCGACGCTGACGATGGTGGTGCTGATCCTCGCCGTCGGGGTCATCTGGCGCGGCCTGTGGACGCCGTTCGAGGACAGCGACCTGTTCCCGACCGTCGCCTACGGACTGCCCAATCTCGCCGAGGGGAAGTGGTGGACGCCGCTGACGGGCACGTTCTTCGTGAACCAGCCGTGGGTCTACGTGTTCACGATCGCCGGGTTCTGGGGCATGGCCTACCTGGAGTTCCGGCGCGGAACGCGCGTCGCGATCGCGTACTACGCGGTCGGCCAGCTGTTCGCGATCTTCGCCACCGCCCTGGTGCTCCTCGTGCTCTCCTCGTTCCCGTGGGCGTGGGCGACCACGCAGGCACAGGCGCTCGATGTCGGGGCCTCCGGAGGCACCATGGCCTGCATCGCTGCGGCGGTGGGCCTGTTCCGGCCACCGTGGCGGGTGCGCGGGTGGCTCATCCTGCTCGGCTTCGTCTTCATCGCGATGCTGTTCTGGGGCAAGCTCGCCGACCTCGAGCATCTGCTCGCCGTGCTGCTGATCCTCGTGGTGGATCGCACCCTGCGCGTGCGTCACACGACCGTCCGCGAGCAGCGGCTGATCGCGGTGATGGCGATCCTCGTGCTCGGTGCGGTCGAGATCATCACCACCCTCCTGCCGACCGACGGTCCGTTCGGTCCGACCGAGCCCGCCTCGGGCGGCTTCATCGACCTCGCCATCGACCTGGTCGTGATCCTGGTGCTCGTGAACGGGCTGCGTCGCGGACGACGCTGGACCTGGGTGCTCGCCCTCCTGCTCGGGATCCTCAACATCGTCACGGCCGCGCTCGTGCTGACGCTGATCACCGTCTTCAGCCAGGCCCAGGTGGACGTCCGCTGGGACGGCGAGACCGAACTCGCCCTCGCGAACGGCTTCCTCTGGTTGATCATGCTCGTGTACCTGATCTGGGTACGCCGCGCGTTCCATGCCCGTCGGAAGTCGAAGCTCGGCATGCAGCCCTCCCCCACCGCGGACGACATGAAGCACGAACTGCGCACGCACGGCGGCGGCACCCTCTCGTGGATGACGACCTGGGACGGCAACAGTTACGCGCGTGTGCCCGGCGGCATCGTGGCGTACCAACGGCGCAACGGCGTCGCGCTCGCGCTCGCCGACCCGATCGGCCCGGCGCATGCCCGTGCCGAGGCGGTGCAGGAGTTCATCCGCACGGCGGAGCTCGCCGGTCTCGTCCCGTGCTTCTTCAGCGCGGACGAGGCCACCCGCGCGGCGGTCCCCTCTACCTGGCGGAGCATCGTCGTGGCGGACGACACGATCGTCGATCTGCCGGGACTCGAGTTCACGGGAAAGCGGTGGAACTCGGTGCGCACTTCGCTCAACAAGGCCGGGCGCGAGGATATGACCTTCCGGATGACCCACTTCAAGGCGGAACCGTGGGGGGTGCAGCAGCAGCTGCGGGCGATCTCGGAGGCATGGGTCGGCGACAAGGATCTGCCCGAGATGCGCTTCACCCTCGGCACGCTCGACGAGGCCGAGGATCCCGAAGTGCGGCTCGCCCTCGCGCTCGCCCCGAACGGCGACGTCGACGGCTTCCTCTCCTGGCTGCCCGTGTACGGCGACGACGGCGAAGTGCGGGGCCGGACCCTCGATCTCATGCGCCGCCGCGAGGGCGGGTTCGGCCCGGTGATGGAGTTCCTGATCGGCTCCTCCGCCCGGCAGTTCTCCGACGAGGGCGCACAGATCATGTCACTGTCCGGAGCGCCCCTCGCCCACGACTATCCCCCGGATGCCGGTGTGATCGCAGCGCTGAGCGACCGCCTCGCTGAGGCCCTGGAACCGGTGTACGGCTTCGGTTCGCTGCACCGGTTCAAGCAGAAGTTCCATCCCCGCTACGAGACCATGTACCTGCTCTTCCGCGACGAGAGCGACCTCACCCGCATCGGCGGTGCCCTCACCAGGGCTTTCCTGCCGGATGCGACTCTGCGGCAGTTCGCGGGCGCGGGGCTCGAACTCGTCCGCGGCGGCGGGAAGGACTGAGCCCGTGCTCGATGAAGGCCGCCTCCGCTCCATGGCCGACGACCTGGGCCGCGTCCCCGGCGTGCGCGCGGTCGCGCTGGGCGGGAGCCGCGCCCGCGGGACCCATCGCCCGGACTCCGACATCGACCTGGGACTGTACGTGGATGCGGACGTCGACCGCGCCGGTATCGCCCGCGTCGCGAGCAGCTGGACGGGCGAACACGTCGAGGTCGCCGAGCGCGGCGGATGGGGCCCCTGGGTCGACGGCGGTGCCTGGCTGATCGTGGACGGCGTGCCCGTGGACCTCATCCTCCGAGACGTGGAGCGGGTGACGGAGCAGTGCGCCCGCGCCGTCCGGGGCCAGTTCGCCTTCCATCCCCAGCCCGGGCACCCGCTCGGCTTCCTCGACGTCGCCTACGCGGGTGAGGTCGCGACGAGTGTGCCGCTGCGTGATCCGGACGGGCTGCTGGTCACTCTCGCGCGCGGGGTGACCCCGTACCCCGACGCGCTGCGGGAGGCGCTCCTCGCGAACCTCTGGCAAGTCGATTTCCTGCTGAATGCCGCGGTGAAGGGCGCGAAGGCCGGCGATGTCGCCTACGTGTCGCTGTGCGGCACCACGACGACCATGCTCACCGCGCACGCGTGGCATGCTGCCGCCGGCACCTGGGTCACGAACGAGAAGGGTCTCGTCCCGAACGTGGCCCGCCTTCCGATCGACACCGGCGGGTTCAGCGCGGCCGCAGCTGCCGCTCTCGGGAATCTGGGCACCTCCGCCGAGGAGTTGC
>NZ_JRKC01000076.1:0-49591 GCF_000800925.1 Microbacterium sp. ZOR0019
TCCGCGTCTTCTCGGCATGCGCTTCGGCGAGGCGATCGAGTCCGCGCATCGCTCTCCGTGCTTCGGCATGCTCCGCGCGGGCCTGTGACACCGTCTGCTCCTGCAGCTCCGAGAGCGTCGTCAGATCGGCGAGCAGCGTCCGGCCTGCCACACGCGCCGCGGCAAGGGCGGCGAGGGAGCGGACGTCGACGGCCTCGTTCCCGCTGCCCGCCAGGTGCGCACGCAGCGACCGGTCGCGGGCTTCGGTGTGCTGTGCGTCGATCACCGCCCGTGAGAGCCGCTGCGCAGCCGCTCTCTCCTGGATCTCGCGCACGCGCAGCAGACCCGCCAAGGAGAAGGACCGGCTCATGCGACAGCTCCGAACGTCGAGACGAGCTCCTCGAGTCGACGCCAGGACTCGTCGATCCCGCTCGTCTCATCGAGGGACTGGGTGAGGAAGGCGGAGATCGCCCGCTCATGGGTGATCGCGGCGTCGATGCGCGCGTCCGCTCCCGCCTGGTAGGCACCGATGTCGATCAGGTCGTTCGCCCGTCGACGCGCGGCGAGCACGGCACGCAGGGTCGCCGCGTCCGACCGTTGTCCGGCGGCAGTGATCTTGCCCGCCACGCGGGAGACCGAGCCGAGCACGTCGATCGCCGGATGGTGTCCGGACAACGCGAGCGCCCGATCCAGCACGACGTGACCGTCGAGGATCGATCGCACGGTGTCCGCGATCGGTTCGTTGTGGTCGTCGCCGTCCACGAGCACGGTGTAGATGCCGGTGATCGAACCACCGCGATCGGTGCCCGCGCGTTCGAGGAGGCCCGCGAGGAGCGAGAAGGTCGACGGTGGATACCCGCGGGTGGCGGGGGGCTCGCCCGCGGAGAGACCGATCTCACGTTGCGCCATCGCGACGCGGGTGAGGGAGTCCATCATGAGGATCGCGTGCGCGCCGTCGTCGCGGAAGGCTTCGGCGATCCTCGTCGCTGTGTAGGCGGCACGGATGCGCGCCATGGCCGGTTGGTCGGAGGTGGAGACGACGACCACCGAGCGGGCGAGGCCTTCGGGACCCAGATCGTCCTCGATGAACTCGCGCACCTCGCGACCGCGCTCACCGACCAGGGCGATCACCGTCACCTCGGCGTCGGTGCCGCGCGCGATCATCGACAGCAGCGAGGACTTGCCCACACCGGAGCCCGCGAAGAGCCCGACGCGCTGCCCTCGGCCGACGCTGACGAGGGTGTCGAGCGCCCGCACCCCGAGCGGAAGCGGGGAGTCGATCCGATCGCGGCCCATGATCGACGGCGGAGCATGATCCAGGCTCACCTCGGTGGCGCCGTGCAGCGGCCCCTTCCCGTCGATGGGACGGCCGAGCCCGTCCAGGACACGTCCGAGCAGGGGCGTTCCGGTCGGCACGCGCAGGGGTCCGCCGCGACCGCGCACCGGTGCCCCCACAGTGAGCCCGCTGACGGCGCCCAACGGCATGCACCGCAACCCGCCCTCGCCGACCGCGACCACCTCGGCGTCCACCCCGTCGAGGGTCACCACGTCGCCGACCGCGCCGTCGAGGCCGCGCACCTGCACGCTCAGTCCGCGCACCTGCGAGACGACCCCGACGCGTTCGGGCCGCACGGCCTCGCGCACCGCCCCCCAGGCCGTCATGATCCGGCCTCGGCGAGTGCGCGACGAGCACGCTCGAGCGCGCTCCCGACCCGGGCATCGATGCGGCCGTGGTCCAGGATCGCGACGGCGTCTCCGCGGTCGAGCGTGTCATCGGCGATCAGCAGGAGGCCGGCGATCGTGCCCTCCGTGCCTTCGAGCGTGCGGAGGTCGTCGGGGTGCAGGCGCACTTCGCGGATCTCGTCGGGCTCGCCGACCTCGAGGGCACGGCGTGCCGCGGCGGCGGCGGAGGCACCGGCATCCGAGAGTTCGCCGAGCAGGATGAGCTCCGCGAGCTCGATCGCGCAGCGCAGCACGTGGTCCTGTGCGGCGGAGGTCAGCTCCCGCTCCCGCTCGCCGAGGGAGCGCGCCGCTGCGTGGAGTGCGGAGACGGCGTCCTCGACGCGGCGGGCGGATGCCTGCTCGCGGGCGGCGCGTTCCGCATCTGCGACGCGCTGGGCGGATGCGGCCTCCGCGAGCCCGGCGCGATATCCCTCCGCGTGACCGTCCGCGTAGCCGCGCAGCCGCGCCCGGGCATGCTCCGAGCCGTCCTCGTGTCGGTCGAGACGCGGGAACAGCACGGGAGAGAAGGCGTCAGTAGACATATTCGTCCTCGTCCGTGCGCTGCACCGTGATGTCGCCGGCGGCTTCGAGCGCGCGGATGGTGCGCACGATCTCGGCTCGGGCCTCCTCGACCTGCGACATCCGCACGGGGCCGAGTGTCCGCGCCTCCTCGTCGAGGTTCTCGCGGTTGCGCTCGGAGACGTTGCGACGGATGAGGTCCGCGATCCCTTGATTGGCACCCTTCAGAGCGAGTGCGAGGGAGCGGATGTCCATGCCGCGCAGCACGCGCTGCGTGTCTCGATCGTCGAGCTTGACGATGTCGGCGAAGGTGAACATGCGTGAACGGATGTCCTCCGCGAGCGCGCTGTCCCGATCTTCGATGCTCGCCAGCAGAGCCTTCTCGACGGTCGCTCCGGAGCGGGCGATGATCTCGACCAGCGGCTCGACGCCGCCGAGGGTCTCGGGCGCATCACGGCTCGCGAAGGTCCCGGTGCGGGTCTTCAGCGCATCGGCCACGATCGCGATCGCCTCCTGGGACGCGGTCCCCATGGTGGCGATGGCGTGTGCGACGTCGGTGCGGGTCGGGTCGGGGAGAGCCGCCAGGACGGCGGCGGCGCGCTCGGTGGGCAGGTGCGCGAGCACGAGGGCCACGGTCTGCGGGAGCTCTCCGTCGAGCAGCGTCGCCAGCTGGGCGGGGTCGGCGGAGCCCAGGAAGTCGAACGACGAGTTCATCGCCGTCGAACCGACCCTGCCGAGGACGGCTGCCGCGCGTTCTGCGCCGAACGAGGCCTCGAGAAGCCCGGCGGCGATGTCCCGACCTCCGCGCGCGGGAGGGAGGTGCCCGCTCGCGATGCGGTGGAACTGGCCCAGCGCCTGCGCGGTGGTGGCGGCATCCAGGTCCTGGAGGCCGATGATCTCGGCGGCGACGGCCTCCGCCTCCGACTCCGAGAGGTGCTTCATGACCTCGATCGCCTGTGCACGATCGAGGTTCATCAGGACGACGGCCGCGGTCTGCCGATCGGTCAGCTCGCTCATACGTGCTGCCTGTCGTCGATGAGGGTGCGCAGCAGCTCGGCCGTGCGCTTCGGGTCCTGCCGGGTGAGGGAGTCGATCTCGGCGCGACGACGCTCGAGGCTGACCTGCGCGGGTTCCGGATCGGGCTCGGGCTCGGGGTCGGGGGTCGTCTCGAGGAAGGCGAGCGGGGTCGTGGCCGCCTGGTCGATCGCTGCCGTCGTGGCGCCGGCGCCGATGGCCGAGAGCGGCGCCGGGCGGTCGCCGAAGAGCTGGTCGAATTCGGTCGCCGAGTTCGCGCGGCGGCGCATGCGCACCAGAGCGGCGATGACGGCGAGCAGCAGCGGCAGGGCGATCGCCGCGGCGATGATCAGCGTGTTCAGAAGGACCGCCTGGCGCTCGGCGGCCTCCGTCTCCTTGGCGGCCTGCAGCGCGGCCTGCGCTGCTTCGGAACTGGTCTGGTTGAACGAGACGAGTTCGACGGCGATCGAGTCGCCGCGCTCGGTGTCGATCCCGGCGGCGGTCTCGACGAGGTCGCTCAGCTGTGCGGTGCTCAGGTCACCGCCTGCTCCCGCATCGACCGCGACGGAGACCGACTGGCGAAGCAGCGAGCCGGCGGGTGTGGAGGTGCTCTGCGTGCTCTTGTTGACCGCGTTGGTCTTCGAGGTCTCCGTGGACTCGGAGGTGCCGTCGCCGTCCGTGGACGGCACGGCGATGTTGTCGGGGCCGAGCACTCCCGCGTTCGAGCTCGATCCGTCCTGCCTGTCGGTCCTGGTCTGCTCGGTGAGTGGCGGAGCGCCCTCGGCCGGGGTGTAGGTCTCTTCGACGCGCTCGTTGACGGAGTGATCGATCTCGGCGACCACGGTGACCTTGGCGTTGCCGGGCCCGACCACGGTGTCGAGCATCTGCTGGACGTTCGCCGTGACCCGAGCCTCGTAGTCGCTGGCCTGCTGGTCCACGCCGCCGGTGGTCCCGACTCCCGCGGCCGAGAGCGTCTGTCCGCTCTGGTCCACCACGGCGACGTTCTCGGGCTTCATCCCGCTGACGGCCGCGGAGGTGAGATGCACGATGGCCTCGACCTGCTTCGGGGTCAGCGTCGCGTTGCCGGATGTCTCCACGAACACCGAGGCCGTGGCGTCGACGGTCTCCGAGACGAAGACGCTCTCCTCCGGGATGGCCAGCTGCACCGAGGCCGCCGTCACTCCCTCGATCGACGAGATCGTGGCCGCGAGCTCGCCCTCGATCGCACGCTTGTAGGTCACGGACTGCTGGAACTCGGAGGTCGTCACCCCCATGTCGTCGAGCAGCGAGTAGCCGCCCGAGCTCGCGCCGGGAAGGCCGGCGGACGCCGCGGCGAGCCGCTGGTCATAGACGTCCTTCTCGGGGACGAGCACGGTCGCGCCGCCGTCCGCCAGCTCGTAGGGCACCGACGACGACCGCAGCTGCTCGACCACGGCGTTCGCGTCGGAGGCGCTCATGCCGGAGAAGAGCGGGGTGTACGTGGGGCGGGTGAGCCAGCTGGAGAGCGCGACGATACCGAGGGCGAGCACGGCGACGCCGATGATCGCGATCGTGCGCTGCGCGAGCGAGAAGCCCGCGATCACGCGTCCGATCCGCTGGAACACGGTGGTGACGGCCTGGGGCATCAGGCTTGCATCCGCATGATCTCATTGAACGCGTCGACGCCCTTGTTGCGCACGGCGGCGACCAGCTCGAGCGTCACCGAGGCGCGGGAGGAGGCGATCATCGCGGCGTGGATGTCGTCGAGGTCACCGGTGACCGCGGCGACCTTGAGGGCATCGGACTCCGACTGCAGTGAACGCAGCTCGTCGATCGCCCCGGTGACGCTGTTCGCGAAGGCGGTGTCGTCAGTGCCCTTCGTGGGGGCGACGGGTGGCGTGAGCGTGAAACCCGAGGAGATGCCCTCGATGCCGGCGAGCGGGTCCATCAGTTGCGTCCGATCTGGAGAGCTGCTTCGTAGGCGTTGCGCGCACGATCGACGATGCCGGCGCTGGCCTGGTAGCCGCGCTGAGCGAGGATGAGCTGGCTCATCTGATCACCCAGGTCGATGTCCGGGTAGCGGACGTAGCCGTCCGCGTCGGCGAGCGGGTGGTCGGGCTGATGGACGACCCGTCCCACGGCGCTGCCCTGCACGGTGCCCGCAACGTACACACCGGGCGACTGATCGCTCGGCTGGGCGAGGATGTACCGCGCCCGGAAGGCTGCACCGTCGGTCGAGGTGGCCGTGTTGATGTTCGCGATGTTGTCGCTGATGGCGTCGAGCCACTTGCGGTGCACGGTGAGTCCGGTGCTCGCGATCCCGATCGCATCGAAGGTCATGAGGTCCTCATCGCCGTGCGCATCGAAGAGAACGAGCCGTTCACGGCCTGCGTCGCGAACTGGTAGCGCAGCATCGTGTCGACGCTGGAGAGGGTCTCGGTGTCGAGGTTGACGTTGTTGCCGTTCAGCCGGGTCGGTTCGAGCGAGGTGCCGACCGTCGCGCCGACCCGACCGTCGCCGGCATCGACCGAGCGGGCGAGGGCCTCTTCGAACTGCACGCGCTTGGCGTGATAGTTCGGGGTGTTGATGTTGGCGATGTTGTCCGCGATGGCCCGCTGACGCAGCGCGAGGCCGTCGAGCGCACTCGTCAGTGCGGTGATGGTCACAGAATCGAACACGAACCGGCTCCCCGTGTGTGGCTGGTGTGGCCGATCCCTGGCCGAGTCATGCGAGCCATCCGTGCTCTCCCTGCTCTATCGGCAGGTTCGTGCGCGGCGTTAGGGAGCGGTTTCAGCCGTCCACATCGAGGTAGGCGGGCTCCTCGGGGCGTCGGGTGCCCGGGATGCGGCTCACGGCGCCGAGGTGCTGCCGGAGGCCGTCGAGGTCGGTGCGGGTTCGTTCCATCGCCGTGCGCTGCAGCTCGACGACCTGTCGGGCGCGATCCGCGAGCGCGGGGGGAAGCGGAGCGGCGGGCGGTGTCCAGGGGGCCAGGTCCGCCGCATCCGCGGTGCCGGGGGCAGCGGCGAGGATCCGTTCGGCGTCGTGCTCGAGCCGATCGAGCAGCGCGGTCCACTCGTCCATGCTCACGCCCGGCTCTCCGCCACGGTGCGGGCGGCCTCGTGCCAGGCATCGCGCAGTGGGGCGACGATGCCGTGGCAGGCGCGGGTGCGCTCGGGATCGCGGCCGATGTTGGCTCCGATGAGCGTCTGAGAGAGGAAGACGTAGACCGAACGCAGTCCGGCACTGCCGTTCCAGTCGTCGGTCAGCGAGGAGGACAGCTCCGAGACGATCGCCTGCGCGTGCTGCAGCTGCGCGTTCGCCTCGGCCCAGTCCTCGGCACGCTGAGCGGTCTCGCCACGCTCGATGTCCAGCAGCAGCCGGTCGTAGAGCATGGTCACCAGGCGCTCCGGGGGTGCCGACAGCACGGCATCCTCGCGGTAGCGCTGCTGTGCGCGCAGGGCGGCGTTCATGCTCACTTCCCCCCGTTCGAACTCGAGCCCGGGAGGGCGGCGATCTGCGACGAGAGGTACGTCGACTGCGACTGGAGCTGCGACAGCATGACTTCGAGTCGTGCGTACGTGCGCTCGAGGGAGGCCTTGCGCTGCGCGAGCCGCACGTCCCAGCGCTCCATCTGCTCGCCGAGCCCCTTGACCTCGCTCTCCTGTCCCGTGATGCGGGAGGTGAGGAGCCCGTCGTACTTGTCCGAGTAGATCTTCGCGGTGTCCTGCACGCGCGCGGCGACGTCGGAGAAGAGGCCGGCCACGGCATCCGGATCCTTCGCGAGCGCCTCGGCGAACTTCTCCTCGTCGAAGCTCAGGACGCCGTACATGTCGGTCGAGATGCCGATGGATGAGGGGGAGACCCCGTCGACGGGGTGCTGCACGGCGTCGGCGAGCGCATTGCGCAACCCGCGGACGGTGCTGTCGCCCGTGAAGACGCCGAGGGTGGTCTTGTCTCCCGGCTTCGCGGCGACGGTCGTCTTCGAGCCGTTGTCGATGCGGGTCAGGATGTCCTTGACGGCGGCGATGAAGTCCGCCGACGCCTTCGTCCGTGCTTCGGTGTCGACGGCGACGCCGATCGTGACGGGATCGGCGGAGCGTGCGGTGACCGTCACGTCCACACCGTCGAACAGATCGGTGAACGTGTTGCTCGACGAGGTCAGCACCTGTTCGGCGCTCGTTCCCGCCCAGAGGCGCAGACGGGCGTCGGCGCCGGTGGCGATGACGGCGGCTCCCGCTTCGGTGGAGAGGTCGGATGCCGTGCCGCTCTCGACGGCGGCGATGTCACCGCGATAGGCGCGGAACTGTCCGGCCTCTCCCGAGTCCGCGGCGCGCAGCTGCAGGCGGTGCATCACGTTCCCGTCGGCGTCACGCCCGGCGGGGACGGCGGCGGCGACGATACCCGCGCCCGCTTCGTTGATCGCCTGGGCGACGTCCTGCATCGACGCGGAGTCGGCCGTGACCTGCACGCGCTCGCCCGTGGCGTTCTCGAGCGTGATCACGGGGGGATCGACCGGCCAGCCCTGTGTGGCGGCGGAGACGATCGTGTGGTTCGTGGCGACCTGGTCCACGACGATGTCGGCGGAGAGCGGAGCAGCGCCGGCGCGCGTGGCGACGGTGACCGAGGGCGACGAGGAGGTGGTGGTGAAGCGGGCGAGTCCATCGGGGACCGCGGCTTTCTCGGCTGCGGTCGCGAGGTTCTGGATCGCGGTGTTCAGGGTCTGCAGCTGGGAGACGATGCCGTTCTTGTCGTCCATCTTCGCCTTGAGCAGCGAGCGCGGGATGGCGTGCACGTCCATCAGCGCCTTGATGACCTCCGTGGTCTTCAGGCCGGAGACGAGACCGTCGAGCGAGAGGGACATGATCGCCTTTGCGGATCGGGAGCGGACGGTGTCCGGGCGACGGGCGGAACCGCCGCCCGGACACTACGGCGTGGGTCAGCGCAGGAGCTGGAGAACGCCCTGGTTGGACTGGTTCGCCTGGGCCAGCATGGCCGTGCCCGCCTGCGACAGGATGTTCGCCGACGTGAACTTGACCATCTCGGACGCCATGTCGGTGTCGCGGATCCGGCTCTCGGCGGCGGCGAGGTTCTCCGCCGACACGTTGAGGCTGTTGATGGTCGACTCGAAGCGGTTCTGCAGCGCACCGTAACCGGCACGTGCGGTCGAGACCGCCTGGATCTCGGTGTCGATGTCGGCCAGCGCGGCACCGTAGGTGGCAGCGTCCGTCATCGTGGCCGCGTATCCCTTGATGTCGGCGCCGAGGCTGGCGAAGTCGGTCAGTGCGACCGAGATCTGGTCCTCGGCGGCGACCGCGCCCGCACCGACCTGGAACGTCAGCGTCGTGCCGCCCGAGAGCAGCTTGATGCCGTTGAAGTTGGTGCTCTCGGCGATCCGGGTGAGCTCGTCGCCCAGGGCGCCGATCTCGGTCTGGATCGCTTCGCGCGACTTCGCGTTGTTCGAGTCGTTCGCACCCTGAGCGGTCAGGTCGCGAACGCGCTGAAGGATCGAGTGGACTTCGGTCAGGGCGCCTTCTGCGGTCTGGATGACCGAGATGCCGTCCTGGGCGTTGCGTGCCGCGACGTTCAGGCCGTTGACCTGCGAACGCAGACCCTCGGAGATCGCCAGGCCCGCCGCGTCGTCCGCCGCGCGGTTGATCCGCAGGCCGCTCGACAGCTTCTCGAGCGACTTCGACAGGTCGTTCTGCGTGTTGGACAGGTTGCGGTAGGCGTTGAGCGCCGACACGTTGGTGTTGATCTGCATACCCATAAGGGTTCTCCTCCGTGAATGGTGTTGTACGGGTGACCATCCGTGGTCTCCCGCTCACACCTATCGGCGGAGGTGGCGTGCCCGTTAGCCGGGCGATGAGAAGCGCGGGTCAGGCGGGGGCGGCTTCGCGGAAGATGTCCGCGATCCGCGGACTGCTCGCATCGGCGATCCGCGAGAAGTAGGCGTCGCGGGCGCCGGCGGACACGCGCGTGGTCGTCGTCGGTGCCGCGCCCTCGGCGAAGTACCGATCCAGAGCGTCGCGGAGGAGCCGGATGGCTTCCGAGCGCTGCTGCGACACCGCCGAGTGGGTCACGCCCAGTTCCTCGGCGATCTCCTTCACGGGCCGCTCGTCGAAGTACACGGCCTGCACGATCCGGCGCATACGTTCCGGGAGCGCCGCGACGGCCTGCTCGAGGATGTCGCGGCGTTCGCCGACGAGGGCGGATTCTTCGGGCAGGGGGATCTCGGTGGCGACGTCACGGGCCGCGGGATCGTCCAGGGTGGTCACGGTCCGCGCGGCATCGCCGAGTGCTTCGACGACGACGTCCTTCGTGACGCCCATGGCTGTGGCGACCTCGGTCGGGGTCGCGGTCCGGCCGAGACCGGCGGTGAGCGTCTCGCGGACGGCGACCGTCTCTTTGATGCGCTTGCGGATGCCGCGCGACGCCCAGTCCATGGAGCGCATCTCGTCGGCGAAGGCACCGAGGATGCGACGGCGCGCGTAGGCGCCGAAGGGGACGCCCAGGTCAGGATCGAACGCGTCGGCCGCGGTCACGAGCGCGAGCGCGCCGACGGCCGCCAGCTCGTCACGGGGGATGTGGGTGGCGCGGGAATGGGTTTCGGCGGCGAGGTATCCGACCAGGGGGAGGTTGCTCTCGATGAGGAGATTGCGCTCAGCGCGCGAAGGCATGGGGGATGATCCACCTCTCTGGATGCACTCCGGAAGATCCGAGGAGATGAGCAGATGTGTATATCACAAGGAGCGAGATATGTACATGGGGAGAACTACCCATCGCCGTTCCACATAGTAACCTTAGGGGCGCGGCAGCCGATAGTGACCTTTGGCCGCGTTATGAGGCGTGGCGATCACTGGGGAAAAGGGGATCATGGGAGCCAACGAACTATCGATACAGCTGTGGCGAGAGCGTGAACTGCTCGAGATGCTGCTCTTCAAGCTCGACGAGCAGCAGTTGCTGCTCGCCGCCGGGCGATCCCAATGGATACAGTTTGCCGCGCGTGAGATCGATCAGGTACTCGACAGGCTTCGTGGCGCGGGACTCGCGCGCGCCGTCGAGGTCGCGACCGTCGCCGAGGAGTGGGGGGCTCCCGAGGGCGCGACGATTCGCGAACTGATCGCACACGCGCCGGAAGGTGCGTGGCAGGAGGTCTTCGCGGACCACATGCGGGCGCTGACCAAGCTCGCTGCCGAGGTGGAGCAGATGCGCGACGCCAACGCGGAACAGCTCAGCGGAGTGCTCCGCGCGACCCAGGAGACGATCGCCGCATTGGGGCACGACACCGGGGAGTACACGACGACGGGTGATCGCGCTCGCGACGACGCTGCGCGCATCATCGACACCGAGATGTGACCGGAAGGGGATCATGTCGACCTTCAGTGGATTGAACACCGCGGCCAGCGGCCTCGCGGCGGCCCGACGGGGCATGGACGTGGTGGGACAGAACATCGCGAACCAGAAGACCGAGGGGTACACGCGTCAGCGTGTCCAGACCTCGGCCATCGCCGCCATCGCCCAGACCGGCCGCTTCAGCGTCGGCGCACAGCCGGGGCACGGTGTGTCGATCGACGGCGTGGCCCGTCTCGGCGATGCTCTGCTCGATGCCCGCGTCCGCGATTCCCTCGCCGCGTCCGGCTTCTGGTCCACCCGTGCCGTCGCCGCCACCACGATCGAGGCCTCTCTCGCCGAACCGACCGAGAACGGGCTCGCGGCCCGACTGTCGAAGTTCTGGTCGGGATGGCAGGACCTCGCGAACACCCCCGACTCGGGGGCCGCGGCGTCCAGCATCCTGGAATCCGCGAAGGAACTCGCCTCGCAGATCGCGGGTGGGTACCGGACGGTGGCCGGACAGTGGAACGATGCCCGCGCCGCGGCCGACCGGACGATCACCCAGGTGAACGCGGCGGCGGACCAGATCGCCGTGCTCAACGGCGAGATCCGTGATGCCCTGGCCTCGGGGCGCTCGGCGAACGAGCTCATGGACCAGCGCAGCGTGCTCGCGCAGAACGTCGCCCGCATGTCGGGTGCCGCCGCCACCCTCGAGACCGACGGCACGATGACCGTGCGCATCGGCGGCAACGCCCTCGTCGCAGGCTCCGATGCGCGCCATCTCGTCCTGGACGGACCGGCCACCATCGACGCCGGCCAGCGCTTCACGGTCTCCTGGGCGTCCGCTCCCGGTCTGACGGCATCGATCGACGGCGGAGAGCTCGGCGGTTCGCTCGCCGTCCTCGCCCCGGCCGCGGATGGAGGGATGCTCGCGCAGCTCGCTTCCACCTACGACGCGGTGGCGACGCGGCTGGCAGAAGCGCTGAACACCCAGCATCGCGCGGGGGTCACATCGTCGGGACAGCCCGGCGGCGACTTCTTCACGATCCCCCCGACCGGTTCCGCCGCACTCGGGCTGAGCGTCGCCATCACAGCACCGTCGGACCTGGCGCTCGCCGCCCCGGGCGCCGGTGCCTGGGACGCGAGCAACGCCGACCTGATCTCCCAGATCGGGCGGAGCGCGACCTCGCCCGACGCGCTCTGGTCCGACCATGTCACCCGGTTCGGTGTGGCGACGGCGGCCGACGTGCAGCGCGCGAAGGTGTCCGACGCGGCCGCGGTCGCGGCGGTCGGCGCGCAGCAGTCCGTCGCCGCCGTCGACGGCGACGAGGAGACCATCAGTCTGCTCACCTACCAGACCGCCTATCAAGCCGCGGCCCGGGTGATGACCGCGGTGGACGAAGCGCTCGACGTGCTCATCAACCGCACGGGTCTCGTCGGACGCTGATCGAAGGAGCATCATGATCTCTCGAGTCACCTCCTCGGCCATGACGCAGACGGCCATGCGGCAGCTGCAGTCCAACCTCTCCGAGCTCGCGCGTCTGCAGGAGCAGGCCACCTCGCAGCGTGCCTTCGCCGCGCCGTCCGACGATCCGGCCGCCGCGGCAGCCGCGCTCGCGCTTCACGCCGAGCAGCGACGCAACGACCAGTACGCGCGCAACATCGACGACGGACTCGCCTGGGTCACGGCGGCCGACGGGGCGATCACCGCGAGCACCTCACTGCTCGGGCGGGTCCGCGACCTCACCGCGCAGGGTGCGAACGACGGCGCGCTCGACGCCGTGGCCAAGGAAGCACTGGCCGTGGAACTCGAAGGCCTCCGCGAGGAGCTCTTCGCCCAGGCGAACACCCGGCTGCTCGGACGCTCCGTGTTCGCCGGAACGTCGGACACGGCAGCCTTCGCCGCCGACTACAGCCACAGTGGCGTACCGGGCGCGGAGGTGACCCGACGGGTCTCCGACGGTGCCTCCGTGCGCGTCGACACCGATGGCGCCGCCGTCTTCGGAACCGGGGACGACTCGGTGTTCGCGTTGGTGGACCGGATCGTCGCCGATCTCCGTTCCGGTACCAACGTCGGACCGCGACTCGCGGAGATCGACGCGCGTCGCACGGCCATGCTCGGGGTCCAGGGGTCGGTGGGCACCCGTCAATCTCAGATCGAACGCGCCAAGGAGGCGGCAGTGCAGAATTCCGTGTCCCTCGAGTCCCGCCGCACGGCGGTCGAGGACGTCGATTCGATCGAAGTGCTCGTGCGCCTCCAGGCGCAGGAACTCGTGTATCGCTCCGCGCTCGCGGTGAACGCGCGGGTGCTCCAGCCGTCGCTGATGGACTTCCTCCGATGACCGCGGCGCTGACTTTCCTCGCCCCGCCTCCCGGACTCGCGCCGCATGTCGACTTCGCCCTGGCCCCGGTCGACGGCGCCGACGGACTGTTCGCGATGCGGGCCGTGCAGGACGCGGAGCTGCGGCTCTACCTCGTCGATCCGCGGACGGTGCTGAGCGAGTACGCGCCGATCCTCACCGACGAGCAGGCCGACGCACTCGCTCTCCGCGACGCCGAAGACGCACTGATCCTCGTGGTCGCCCACCCGTCGGCGGAGGGCGTGAGCGTGAACCTGCTCGCGCCGGTGATCGTGAACCGCACGACGGGGGCCGCGTCGCAGGTGATCCTCGAGGACCAGGACTACCCGTTGCGCGCACCCTTGGGCTGAGCCGTCGTTCCCGGCCGGTCCAGGCCGTTCTCCCAGCGGAACCACGGCTAATCTGGAAGGGTGATCCTCGCCGTCGACACCTCCCTGGGTACCGCTGTGGCCCTCATCGATGCCGACGGAGACCTCCGCGCCGAGGCGAGTGCAGCCGACCCGCTCGGCCATGCCGAGATCATCGGCGACCTGCTGGTCGAGGTGCTCGCACAGGCCGGAGCTGGAGCGGTGACCCACGTCGTCGCCGGCATGGGACCCGGACCGTTCACCGGACTGCGGATCGGCATCGCCGCGGCACGAGCCTTCGCGCTCGGACGCGACATCCCCGTGATCGCGGTGCCCAGCCATTTCGCGGCCGCGCTCACCGCGACCGAGACCGAGACGGGGCCGTTCGCCGTCGTCACCGACGCGCGCCGACGCGAGGTCGCGATCACGGTCTTCGACGGGATCGACGCCGACGGGATTCCGCACGTCGTCGCCGAGACGGTCCTGGTGCGCGCGGCGGACGCCGACGCACACCTCGACGGCATCCGACGCATCGACGTCGCGACGCTCTCCGCGCGGGACCTCGCCCGGGTCGGCGCGCGCGCCCTCGCCGCCGGCCGTGTGTTGACGGACGATGAGCCCCTCTATCTGCGGAACCCGGATGTGACGCTGCCCGGTGCCCCGAAGAAGGTGGGGACGTGACCCTCCGCGACGCCGTGCCCGACGACCTCGACGCGATCATGATGATCGAGAACCGCTCCTTCCCGACCGATGCCTGGAGCCGGGAGACCATGGCGTCCGAGCTCGCCAGCCTGCACGGCCGGTACCTGGTCGATGAGCACGAGGGGAGTGTGATCGGCTACGGCGGGGTGCGGGCCCTGCGCGGGAGCGCCGACGCCGATATCCAGACCATCGCGCTCCTCAGCGGATATCGCGGCCAGGGCCGTGGCCGGGCGCTCCTGCGTGCGCTGCTCGCCGCCGCGGCGGAGCGCGGTGCCCGCGAGGTGTTCCTCGAGGTCAGGGCCGACAACCCCGCGGCGGAGGGCCTCTACCTCGCCGAAGGCTTCACCGAGATCGGCCGTCGTCCCCGCTACTATCAGCCGGATGATGTGGATGCGGTCGTGATGCGCCTGGAGCTGCGCCGTCACCCGGTCACCCGAGACGAGTCCGAGGAGGCGACGGCATGAACGAGCCTCTGGTCCTCGGCATCGAGACGAGCTGCGACGAGACCGGCATCGGAATCGTCCGCGGACGCACCCTGCTGTCGAACACGATCGCGTCGAGCATGGACGAGCACGCCCGCTACGGCGGCGTCGTGCCGGAGGTCGCGGCCCGGGCGCATCTCGAGGCGCTCCAACCCGCCATCGATGCGGCGCTCGCCGAAGCGGGTGTGGGCCTGGATGAGCTCGACGCGGTGGCCGTCACGAGCGGTCCTGGTCTCGCGGGCGCGCTGATGGTGGGCGTGGGCGCGGCGAAGGGCCTCGCTGTCTCGATCGACAAACCGCTCTATGCCGTCAATCACCTCGTCGGCCACATCGCCGCCGACATCCTGACCGGCGGCTCCGCACCGCTCGAGTATCCGACGATCGCCCTGCTGGTATCCGGTGGGCACACCTCGCTGCTGCATGTCCGCGATCTCACGACCGACGTCGAACTCCTCGGCGAGACCATGGACGACGCCGCAGGCGAAGCCTTCGACAAGGTCGCCCGGCTCCTCTCGCTGCCCTACCCGGGTGGTCCCGAGATCGACCGCGCGGCGGCCGATGGCGATCCGGAGGCTATCCGCTTCCCCCGTGGTCTCTCCCGGGCCTCCGATCTGGCGAAGCATCGCTATGACTTCTCGTTCTCCGGACTGAAGACGGCCGTGGCCCGCTGGGTCGAGCGGTGCGAAGCGGAGGGGGTCGAGGTGCCGGTGGCAGACGTCGCCGCGAGCTTCCGTGAGGCCGTCGTCGATGTGCTCGTGACCAAGGCGCTCGCCGCCTGCGCGGATCTCGGCGTGCCGAGACTGCTCCTCGGCGGCGGGGTGATCGCGAACCGGCGCCTGCGCGAGGTCGCCCTCCGACGTGCCGCCGAGGCCGGCGTCACCGTCCGCATTCCCCCTCTCTCGCTGTGCACCGACAACGGCGCCATGATCGCGGCCCTGGCGTCGGAGCTGATCTCCTCGGGGCGTCCGCCGTCACGCTTGACGTTCGGCGCGGACTCGACCCTTCCGGTGACCGAGATCCAGATCGCGGAGGGGGCGCCCGCATGAGCGACACCTCGGGTGCGGCCGAGGCGAAGGCCTCACCCACCCCGCCGACGCGCATCGAGAGCCCGAGCGAGCAGGTCGAGCAGCATCCGGCTGCGGCCGCGCGGCTTCCCGGAGCCCGCCGGGAGGGGTATGCCAAGTTCCCCACCGGCCCTGTCGGCATCGAACCCGTGGTCGCGAGCGGTCCCGACATCGACGCGCGAGACGACGTGGAGTGGGAGCCGTCGACCGATGCCTCGCCCATCGACGACACTCGACTCGCGCCGTGGGCGCTGCTGGCGGCGATCGTCGCGCTCGGAGCCTCGTTCTTCGTCGGCTGGGGGATCCCCGTCGCGATCGTCGCGGTCATTGCCGCGGCCATGTCGTTGCGTCGTCCGGTCGAGAGTCGGGCGATCGCGCGGTGGGCGCTCGTGCTGGGTCTCTGCGCGACCGTCTACAGTCTGGGGTGGCTGGTTTGGGCGGGCATGCAGTTCGAGAAGCTCGGGTGACCGGATGCTCGACGCCGAGGAATCGGAGGAGCTGCGCTCCCTGCACGCACGGGCCTATGGCCGCGACTCCGCACTGACGGCCGCTGAGGCGGTGCGGCTCCGCGAACTCGAGGACCGCCGGCGGACCACGGCCGCTGCGCCGAAGAGCGAGGAGCCGACGCAGGTCGAGGAGCCGACGCAGCTCGAGGAGCCGGCGCAGCTCCAAGGCGCGGCGCACGTCGATGGGACGGACTCCGTCGGGCCGTCGCCGGGTGAGCGCCGCGATGAGCCCTGGCCGGCGGATCGGTCGGGAGGCGAGATGTCCGAGCCGATCGCGGAGGCACACGCCTCGCCGGGATCGTCGCTGCGGTCGTTGCTCGCCGTGACGCGGTCGCACTGGCGACCGGTCGCCCTCGCCACCGTGGCCGTACTTCTGGTCGGGGTGGGCGTGGGGTGGCTCGCCTTCGGTCGGTCCCACGACGCACCCGTCGCGCTGTCCCCTGAGCAGCAGCAGTGGGAGGACGACCTCGTCGCGGGTGGGGACTACGATCCCGGCTCGGTCCGTGCGCTCGGGGTGGAGGAGGGAGCGGTCATCTGGACCGCGACGAAGGACGGTCGCGAGCGCACGTGTCTGATTCTGAGCACGGGCGATGTGACCCTGCCGAACTGCGACGAGACGGAGTCCGTGTCCGCGCAGGGCATCTACGGTTCGATCACGGTGCGCTCCGAAGAAGACCTGCAGCGGCAGATCAGCGCGCAGATGCTCTTCACCGCGTCGGGTGAGCCTGCCGTCGCGGTGAACTCGTACGACTACGATCCGACGCAGACGGGGATCACGTATGCGAACGAGGAGGAGTCGCAGACCGCGGCGCGACTGACGCGCGAGGGGTTCGACGCCGGTTCCCTCTGGGTGGTCGGCTACGACGGCGACGTCCCGCTCTGGACGGCCGTGCAGAGCGACACGCAGAGCTCCTGCCTGATCTATGACGGATCCACCGACGATTCCCCGCAGACGTGCCTCGATCCCGAGACGATGCAGGAGCAGGGGGCGAGTCTGGTCCTCAACGTCGTCGACGCCGATTCCGGTGCCGTCACGCACTTCGAACTGGCCTCGAGCACGGGCGCGGGCTACCTCGTCATCACCCACGAAGCGGACGCCGCCGGTGCAGCCGAGGACTGACGCCGAGGAGCTTCGGGCGCTGCAGCAGCGGGCCTACGGCCGCGGGACACGGCTGACGGAGGGGGAGGCCGAGCGCCTGCGCGACCTGGAGGAGCAACGCCGCTCTCCGATCGAGCCCCCGCCGTCGGCAGTCGACGAGGCCGGTGCAGATCCCTCGGCGGACGACGAGGATCCCGCTGCGGAACAAGCGCCTGCGGACGCGACGGTCGAACCTTCCGTGCCGGTTGCGCCTGCCGTCAGCGACGAACCCGTGCCTCGCCGGGGCGCGCTGCGGCAGCAGGTCGTGGCTGCGATCGCGGGGGTCGCCGTCGTGCTCGCGGTCGGCATCGGAGCCGGCTGGGCACTGTTCTCGCCGCGGGACGCGAGTATTCCCCTGACCGGAGAGCAGCAGCAGCGACGCGCCGAACTCTCGGCCTCGACGTTCGATCCCGGCTCCGTCCGTGCGGTCGCCGAGTCGGACGACGCCCTGGTCTGGTACGCGACCAGGGAGGACGGCGCTCTGAGCTGCATGGTCCTCGATGTGAGCGGTCGGGAGCAGACGGACTGCCTCCCGGTCGACGAGGTCGACAACGGGTTGACCGCGGTTCTCCCCGTGGAAGCGGACGGGACGATCGGCGAGGAGTCTTCCGGCGACGGGGCCTTCGGCGTGGAGACGGTCATCGCCACGTTGCGCCTGTCGGTCGACGGTGAGCCGATGGTGGGGATCCAGCGCTGGGGCGGACCGTCCTCGCTGGCGGCGGAGTTCCCGGAAGAGGTGCGCGATCGCGCCGAGGAGCTCGCGGCGGACGGCTTCGGCTTCGGGCTCTCATTGATCACCATGTTCCGGGGGGAGCCGGTCTGGCTCGCCGACCGCCTCTCGGCGCAGGGCACGACGGACAGGTGCCTGATCGTCGACGCGGGCGGACCCATGGCGTGCGTACCGTTCGAGACGGCGGTGGAAGGAGGGCTCGCCACGCAGGTCGTCGACGACGACACGCGCGACGGCAGGGCGACGATCACGGCGCTCGAGCTGAGGTTCACGGGGCAGCAGAACGCGTATCTGGTGGTCGCCGAGGGCGTGCCCGTCGCCACCGTCCCGCCGGGCGAGTCGTTCTTCGTCGAGGCGCCACCCGGAGACCCGATCGAGATCGCACCGCCGGGGGCGGGAACCGGCAGCTGAAAACGGATCAGCTCGCGGCGGAGACCCGGTCGGCGAGGATCGCCACGCGTCGATCGCCGATGCGGGCGAGGATCAGCGTCGCCTCCTGGTCTCCCCGCAGCGTGAGCTTCGTGCGGAAGGCCGCCGGGTCGACGTCGACCCCACGCTTCTTGATCTCGAGTCGGCCGATGCCGTGCGCCTTCAGCGCTGTGCTGATCGCCTTGGGGTTCGCCGGCATCGTCTCGCGCACGCGGAAGGACTGCACGAAGGGGCTCGTCAGCGCCGAATCGGAGGTCAGGTAGGCGATGTGCTCGTCGAGCATCCCAGCGTCGAGGCTCCTGGCCACATCGCCGATCAGACGCGCACGGATGACGGCACCGTCGGGTTCGTGCAGGAAGGCGCCGAGCTCACGCACCGGCTCATCGGCGGCATCTGCGGGTGCGGTGAGCTCGTGGGACCGGTCGTCGCGGATCACCAGGGCCGCGCGGCGGACCCCTTCACGGGCGAGGGCGCCGCTCCACACCACGAGCTCGACGACACTGCCGTCGGCACTCACCCACTGCGACTCCGCGTCGGCGGGCAGCGCATCTCGGTCGTGCGCGGGGCCGAGCTTGATGCCCGTGGACACGCGGCGGGCGACGTCGAACGCCCAGTCGAGGGAGGGGGAGTAGTCGTCGGCCGACACGCGCCGCGTCTCACCGTGACCGGAGGTGCGTCGGGCGGGGTCCATCCAGATCGCCTGGTCGTCCGCGGCGGGCATCGTCTCGAAGGCGTCTTCGGCGGTGTCATGGCGCACCACTGCGCCGTCACCGAACGGCGCGAGGTTGTAGGCGGCGATCGCGGCGGTGACCTCATCGGCGTCGACTGCCAGCACGTCGAGCCCGGCGCCGGTGAAAGCCAGCGCGTCGCCGCCGATCCCGCAGCCGAGGTCGGCGACAGCCGTGAATCCCGCGCTGCGGATCCGCTGCGCGTGGCGAGCGGCGACTCCGAGCCTGGTGGCCTGCTCCAGGCCCGCCCGGGTGAACAGCATGCGTCCGGCGAACGGTCCGAATTTGGCGGAAGCCTTGGAGCGCAGGTGAGCCTGCCCGACGACCGCGGAGACCAGGTCGGGGGAGTGGCCGGCGGCGCGCAGCCTCGAGACCGCGCGAGCGACGTCGGCACTCGATCCGACCGTCCCGACCGCGTCGAGGAGTTCGAGACCGGCGGGGGTCAGCAGGGCGCGCAGCTCGGACATCTCCACGCCCTCAGCCTAATTCCCCGCCACGCGCGGAGCCGTGTCGAGCGGGTGTGCTGGCACTCGCATTGCGTGAGTGCCAGCACACCGCCTACACTGGCATTAGCACTCTCGGGTTGAGAGTGCGAACAAGTCTTTCGTGTCAGCGTCAAGAAAGAAGAGGTAGACCGTGTCGGTTTCCATCAAGCCGCTCGAGGACCGGATCGTCATCAAGCAGGTCGAGGCCGAGCAGACCACCGCGAGTGGCCTGGTCATCCCCGACACCGCCAAGGAGAAGCCCCAGGAGGGCGAGGTCGTGGCGGTCGGCCCCGGCCGTATCGACGACAACGGCAACCGTGTTCCGATCGACGTCGCCGTCGGCGACCGCGTGCTCTACAGCAAGTACGGCGGCACCGAGGTGAAGTTCGGCGCAGACGAGTTCCTCGTCCTGTCCGCTCGCGACGTCCTGGCGGTCGTCGTCCGCTGATCTGCGGAACCTGATCCGGCCCCTCCGCGGGGCAGGGTCGAGGTCCTCGAAGGGGCCCGGATGCTTCGGCATCCGGGCCCCTTCTGCATTCCCGGCGCTAGTGTTGTGCGGTGACCCCTGAGACGACCCGCGCCACCCGGACCGCGGGGGTCGCGTACGCCGGAGCCGCCTACCTGCTCTGGGGCGTGCTTCCGCTCTACTTCCTCCTGCTCGCGCCGACCGGGCCGTGGGAGGTCGTCGCCTGGCGGGTGCTGCTGTCGTTCATGTTCTGCCTCCTGCTGCTCACCGTCACCCGCGGGTGGGCCGCGTTCCGAGCGATCCTCCGGCAGCCCCGGCTGCTCGGCTGGACGGCGCTCGCCGGGCTCCTGATCTACGTCAACTGGCAGGTGTTCCTCATCGGAACCCTCAGCGACAACGTGATCGAGACGAGCCTGGGCTACTTCATCAATCCGATCACCACGGTGCTGCTCGGGGTCTTCGTCTTGAAGGAACGCATCCGCCGGCTGCAGTGGGCCGCGATCGCCATCGCCGCGATCGCCGTCGTCGTGATCATCGTGGCCTACCGTGCCTTCCCGTGGATCGCGCTCTCGCTGACCGCATCCTTCGGTATCTACGGACTCATCAAGAAGAAGATCGGTCCGGCGGTCGATGCCGTCAGCGGGCTCACCCTCGAGTCGTTCTGGCTGATCCCGATCGCCGTCGCGCAACTGATCGTGGTGTCGATGACCCCGGCGGGCATCACGATGGGCGCGAACGGAGGGGTGCACGCTCTGCTGCTGGCGTTCGCGGGAGTCGCGACGGCGGTACCGCTGCTGTTGTTCGCCGCGGGAACCCGGCGGATCAACCTCACGGTGATCGGCATGATCCAGTTCATCACCCCGGTGATGCAGTTCCTCATCGGCGCCGTCGTCCTGCACGAGCCGATGCCGCCGGAGCGCTGGGCGGGATTCATCCTCGTCTGGATCGCCATCGCCGTGTTCCTCGTCGATCTGCTGCTCGCCGGGCGCCGCGGCCGTCGGATCGCCGCGACCGAACTCGTCTGAACCCGGGTCTCTTCTCCGCCCGAACCCGGTCTCGGATCGTTAACGCACCGAGATACTTGCGATCCCTGCGCGCGCGTATCACGGCCTAGTGTTAGAGCACCCGCCTGTGGTCACAATCCACGTTCAGTTACGCAAGGGAGCATCATGAACGCACTGAAGGGCTCGCGCACCGCGAAGGTCTTCGCCGGGATCGCTTTGATCAGCGCATCCGCCATCGTCGTCGCCGGCTGCAGCAGCACGCCGAACGCCGAGCCGAGCGAGGGTGGTGAGAAGCCGGCCGTCGATCTGACGCTCAAGCTCGGCTCGCTCCTGCCCGCGACCGGTTCGCTCGCGTTCCTCGGCGCTCCGATGGAGGCCGGTGTCCAGCTGGCCGTCAACCAGATCAACGAGGCCGACGCCGGCGTGACCATCGACCTCACCACCGCCGACGAGGGCGACCTCGACAACAAGGCGTATGAGACCTCGATCACCAACCTGCAGAACGCCGGCATCACGGCCATGGTCGGTGCCGCATCGTCGAGCGTCACCAAGCTCATCCTCGACGGCAACGCCGGTGCGGGCATCCTCACCGTCTCGCCGTCGAACACGTCCCCGGACTTCACGGGCATCAACCCGCTGTACTTCCGCACGGCGCCGAGCGACAACCTCCAGGGCGAGGTCCTCGGCAACGAGATCGCCGAGGACGGTCACAAGACGCTCGGCATCATCTACCAGAACGACCCGTACGGCACCGGTCTCTTCGAAGCCATCAAGGCGACGTTCGAGAGCACCGGCGGCGAGGTCGTCGCGGATGCGTCCTACAACCAGGGCGACGGCCAGTTCAACGCGCAGGTCTCGGAGATCGCTGCCGCGAACCCCGACGCCGTGGCCGTCGTGTCGTACGACCAGTTCGCGACCATCGCGCCGCTCCTCGGCAACGCCGGGGTCGACACCGGGTCGCTGTACCTCGTCGACGGCAACCTCAAGGACTGGGGCACCGACATCCCGGTCAGCCTCGAGGGCTCGAAGGGCACCCGCGCCGGCGCCGAGCTGCCGCAGGACTTCCTCGACCAGCTGAACGAGGTCTGGACGGCTGACGGCAACGACCCGATCGACGCCGTGACGTACTCCGCCGAGGCGTACGACGCCGTGGTCCTGATGGCGCTGTCGGCTCTGGCCGCCGGCTCGGTCGAGGGTGCGGACATGGCGGAGCAGATGCGCACCGTCTCCGGTGGCGACGGCGATGGCGAGAAGTGCTCCACGTTCGCGGAGTGCGCCGACATCATCAACGGCGGCGGCACGGCGGACTACGACGGCCTCTCGGGCGAGATCACGTTCGACGAGAACAACGACCCGAAGGGCGCCGCGATCGGCGTCTACGAGTTCGACGCCGACAACGTCACCTCGCGCATCAAGTAATCGCACACAGGAAGGCCCCGGATGCACACCATCCGGGGCCTTCTTCTGTGCGGTCACCCTGCTCCGGTCGCAAAAAGGCTCGGTATCCACGCGGATACCGAGCCTTTTCGCGACCGGAACGTCAGGCGGCGTCGGTCCCGAGCGTCCCCAGGTAGAGGCCGATGACCTTCGGATCGTTCAACAGCTCGCGACCGGAACCCTCGTAGGCGTCCTTGCCCTGATCGAGCACGTAGCCGCGGTCGCAGATCTGCAGGCAGCGCCGGGCGTTCTGCTCCACCATGATCGTCGTCACGCCGGCCTTGTTGATGTCGGAGACCCGGATGAAGGCATCGTCCTGCCGCACGGGGGAGAGGCCGGCCGACGGCTCGTCGAGCAGCAGCACGGAGGGGTCCATCATGAGCGCCCGGGACATCGCGACCATCTGCCGCTCACCGCCCGAGAGCGACCCGGCGCGCTGTTTGAGTCGCTTGCCCAGCTCGGCGAAGATGCTGCTCACGAACTCGAGGCGCTCGGCGAAGATCTTCGGGTTCTGGTAGAGCCCCATCTCCAGGTTCTCCTGGATCGTGAGCGAGGGGAACACGTTGTTCGTCTGCGGCACGAAGGCCACACCGCGGCGGACGAGCTTGTCGGCCTTGAGGCCCACGATGCTCTCGCCCTTCACCGTGACGTCGCCCGAGCGGATCTCGACCATGCCGAAGATCGCCTTGAGCAGGGTGGACTTGCCGGCGCCGTTCGGTCCGATGATGCCGATCAACTCGCCCTTGTGGGCCACGAGGTTGGCTCCGTTGAGGATGTTCACTCCCGGCAGGTAGCCGGCGTGTACATCGGTCAGCTCGACGATGACGTCGTCGTTCTTGATCTCGTTGCGTTCGACGGGGGCGTCGGTCATGACTTCTTCTCCTCGATGTCCTCGGCCTCTTCTTCGGCCTCGACCTCGGTCTCGATCTTCTCCCGGATGCGGATCGCGTCCTCCTCCGAGATCACGGGGAGGCGACCGGTGACGGCACCGAGATCGAGATCCTGGTGCGCCCCGAGGTAGGCGTCCACGACGGCGGGGTCCTCCATGACCTGGTCGGGCGGCCCCTCGGCCACGACCCGCCCCTCGGCCATCACGACCACCCAGTCGGCGATGTGCCGGACCATGTGCATGTCGTGCTCGACGAACAGCACGGTCATCCCCTGCTCCTTGAGGTCGAGGATGTGCTCGAGCAAGGACTGTGTGAGGGCGGGATTGACGCCGGCCATCGGCTCATCGAGCATGACCAGGGTCGGATCGCTCATGAGGGCGCGGGCCATCTCGAGGAGCTTGCGCTGACCGCCCGAGAGCGATGCCGCGAAGTCCTGCTCCTTGGCATCGAGCTTGAAGCGGGTGAGGAGCTCGTGTGCGCGCGCCTCGATCTCCTGGTCCTGCGTGCGCCAGAGGAAGGGGAACAGCCCCGCCCAGAACCCTTCGCCGCGCTGGTCCTTCGCGCCGAGTTTCATGTTCTCGAGCACGGTGAGCAGCGACAGTGACTTGGTCAGCTGGAACGTGCGCACCTGTCCCATCCTTGCCACCTTGAAGGAGGGGATGCCCGAGAGGTTCTTGCCGTCGAACGACCAGGTGCCGGCGTTCGGCTTGTCGAAGCCGCACAGCAGGTTGAACAGGGTCGTCTTCCCGGCACCGTTCGGACCGATCAGGGCGGTGATCGCCCCGCGAGGGATCTCCAGGTGATCGACGTCGACCGCGGTGAGGCCGCCGAAGCGGCGCTCCACGGCATCGGCGATGAGGATCGGGTCGACCTTCTTGACCCCGGGGGCTGCGGGACCGGCGGCGAGACCGCCGGTCTTGGCGCGGGGTGTGGTCTTCGCGGGCGTGACCGCCGCGTCGTCGTTACTTGACAAAGGTCATCTCCCTCTTGTTTCCGAGGATGCCCTGGGGGCGGAAAATGACGATCAGCATCAGAACGACACCGATCACGATGTACCGCACGACGTCGGCTTGCGCGCTGGACATCGGGAGGTAGCCGGCGTTCGCCATCGCGGGGAGGAGCGCGCCGAGGAAGGCGAACACCACCCAGAACAGCACGGCGCCGAGTGTGGGTCCGAGCACGGTCGCCGCACCTCCGAGGAGGAGGATCGTCCACAGGAAGAACGTCAGCGACGTGGAGTAGCTGCCGGGGATCACCGCGGACGGCAGGATGAACACGACGCCTCCGAGGGCGCCGATCACACCACCCACCACGAGGGCCTGCATCTTGTAGGCGAAGACGTTCTTGCCGAGCGAGCGCACCGCGTCCTCATCCTCGCGGATGCCCTTGAGCACACGACCCCACGGGCTGCGCATGAGAGCCCACACCACGAGCACCGCCACTGCGAGGCTGATCACACCGACGACTCGGACCCAGAGGTCCGTCGCGTTGTAGGTCCACGGTCCGAAGCCGTAGGTGCCGGGAGGGAACGGGTTCGCATCGCGGAAGCTCTGGTGATAGCCCGAGAGTCCGCCCGCCGAGTTGGTCCAGTCCTTGAACAGCTCGGTCACGAACAGCAGGCGCACCACCTCGGCGGTCGCGATGGTCGCGATGGCCAGATAGTCGGCGCGCAGACGGAGGGTGGGGATACCGAGCACGAGAGCGAACACCGCCCCGCCGAGCAGGCCGACCAGAAGCGCCGCCCACCAGGGGAAGCCGAACGTCAGGATCGAGATCGCATAGCCGTAGGCGCCGATGGCCATGAAGGCCGCCATGCCGAAGTTGAGCAGTCCGGTGTATCCGAAGTGCACGGCGAGGCCCGTTGCCGCGAGCGCGTAGGCGATCGTCGTCGGGCTGAAGAGATAGGAGGCGGTGTTGCCGAAAATACTGCCGAAGTCCATGCGTCAGCCCAACCTTTCCTTGCGCCCGAGGATGCCCTGCGGTCGCACCAGCAGGATCACGATCAGTGCGACCAGTGCTGTCGCGTACTTGAGGTCTGTCGGTACGCCGAACAAGGTCGACACCTCGACCGCGAGGCCGACGATGATCGAGCCGATCAGGGCGCCGATCGCGGAGCCGAGACCGCCGAGCGTGATCGCACAGAACATCAGCAGCAGCATCTGCATACCCATGTCCCACTTGACCCCGGGGCGGAAGTACGCCCACAGGATGCCGGAGATCGCCGCGAGCGTGCCGGCCAGGATCCACACCGTGCGGATCACCTTGTCGACGTCGATGCCCGATGCGGCGGCCAGCTGCGGGTTGTCCGAGATCGCTCGGGTCGCCTTTCCGGTGCGGGTCCTGGTGAGGAAGAAGGCCACGCCGAGGATCACGATGATGCTCGTCGCCATCGCGATCATGTCGATGTAGGAGAGCGAGATGGGCCCGAGCTTGATCGGCTCGGGACTCGCGCCCGGCAGCTGGTAGGTGCTCCCGCCGATCATGTACTGCATGCCGTAGCGCAGGGCGAGGGAGAGGCCGATGCTCACGATCATCAGTTGGACGACACCCAGGCCTCGGCGGCGCAGAGGCTTCCAGATCCCCGCATCCAGGGCCCAGCCGAGTGCCGCACCGCCCACGACCGCGGCGAGGATGCCGAGCCAGGGCGGAAGGTTCCAGAACGTGGTGAAGAGCAGCATGACCACCGCGCCCCACGTGACCATCTCACCGTGGGCGAAGTTCGACAGGCGGGTGGTCCCGTAGATCAGCGCGGCGCCCATGGAGGCGAGGCCGAGCAGGAGACCGAAGTTCAGTCCGCCCACCATGCGCGAGAGGAGCTGATCGAGGAAGGAGACCGTCACCCGTTCGCCGGCACCGAGGAAGAAGTTGACGATCTTGGTCCCGGTGAGGCCGAACTCGAGCTCGAACGATGCCGTCGTCCCCGACACGGGCTGGATGCCTTCGGGGAGCTGGGTCGCGTCGACGATCACTCCGTCCGGAAGCGTGGATTCGTCGACCGTGAGGGTGTACGTCTCCTTCTCGGGCACGTACAGGCGCCACTTGCCCTCGGCGTCGGTCTCGGTCTCGGCCTCGAAGCCGTTGCCCTCGATGGACATGACGACGCCTTCGACGGGCTCGTCCGCGTTGGTGACGACGCCGGCGAAGTAGAAGTCGGTGATCTCCTGTCCGTCGTCCGTCGTCTCGGCCGAGGCCGATGAAGGGGGCAGGAGCAAGACGGCGCTGAGCGCCATGAGGATACCGAGGAAGGCGACCAGCCAGGGGCGCTTTCGATGCACGGCGATTGTTGTGGGTCCCACGCAACCTCCACTTTGAGTGCTGTGTCTCCGCGGTGTCGGGTTCGACCGCGGGGATGGACGACGCACTTGAGCGTAATGCGCGATCGGCGAATCACCTACCGTCGGGGCCAACGGTCCGGTAACGACCGGGATCTGGGAATGTTCTCGGGCGTGTCTCGCTTAGAATCTTCATACGGGCCGCTGCCCCGCGAACGGCCGACGTCGACCACCCCCTCGCACTCGGACATGCGCGACACGCGCAGAAGGAGACTCCATGGAACAGCACGATCCCTTCGGCTTCGTCGGACTGACGTACGATGACGTGCTGCTCCTGCCCGGGCACACCGACGTGATCCCCAGCGAGGCGGACACCTCGTCGAGGATCACGCGGCGCATCTCGGTCGCCACCCCGCTGCTGTCGAGCGCGATGGACACCGTGACGGAGTCGCGCATGGCGATCGCGATGGCGCGTGAGGGCGGCATCGGCATCCTCCACCGCAACCTCTCCATCGCGGATCAGGCCGCGCACGTCGACCGCGTCAAGCGCAGCGAGTCGGGCATGATCACCGACCCCATCACGACCACGCAGGACGCCACGGTCGAAGAGGTCGACAACCTGTGCGCGAAGTACCGCATCTCGGGTCTTCCCGTCGTCGACGACGAGGGCAAGCTCGTCGGCATCATCACCAACCGCGACATGCGCTTCGTCTCCGGCTTCGAGCGTCAGAGCACCTTCGTCAAAGACGTCATGACGCGGGAGAACCTCGTGACCGCTCCGGTCGGCGTCGCCGCCGGCGAGGTCATCGCCCTGTTCGCCAAGCACCGTGTCGAGAAGCTGCCGCTGATCGACGGCGACGGCAAGCTCGCAGGGCTGATCACCATCAAGGACTTCGACAAGAGCGAGAAGTACCCGCTCGCGACCAAGGACGACCAGGGGCGACTCCGCGTCGGTGCGGCCATCGGCTTCTTCGGAGACGCGTGGGAGCGCGCGGAGGCGCTGCGTGACGCGGGGGTCGACGTGCTGGTCGTCGATACCGCCAACGGACAGTCCCAGGGCGTGATCGACCTCGTTCGCCGCCTGAAGGCCGACGCATCGTTCGAGCACATCGACGTCATCGGCGGGAACGTGGCGACCCGGGAAGGCGCGCAGGCTCTGGTCGACGCCGGCGTCGACGCGGTGAAGGTCGGCGTCGGACCCGGATCCATCTGCACCACGCGCGTCGTCGCGGGCGTGGGCGTGCCCCAGGTCACGGCCGTCTACGAGGCGTCGCTCGCCGCTCGTCCCGCCGGTGTCCCGGTGATCGCCGACGGTGGTCTGCAGTACTCGGGCGACATCGCGAAGGCCCTCGTCGCCGGCGCCGATGCGGTGATGCTCGGTTCGCTCCTGGCCGGCACCGACGAGTCCCCCGGCGAGATCGTCTTCCAATCGGGCAAGCAGTTCAAGCAGTATCGCGGCATGGGCTCGCTGGGTGCGATGCAGACGCGCGGCAAGCAGACCTCGTACTCCAAGGACCGCTACTTCCAGGCCGATGTCCCGAGCGACGACAAGCTGATCCCGGAGGGCATCGAAGGGCAGGTCCCGTATCGCGGGCCGCTCGCCGCCGTGGCATATCAGCTGGTCGGAGGCCTCCGGCAGTCGATGTTCTACGTCGGCGCGCGCACCATCGAAGAGCTCAAGACGCGGGGCAAGTTCGTCCGCATCACCTCGGCGGGGCTCAAGGAGTCGCACCCGCACGACGTGCAGATCGTGGTCGAAGCACCGAACTACAAGAAGTAACCCCTGCAGACGAGGAGGGACCGGATACCGCGGTATCCGGTCCCTCCTCGTCGTGGTGTACCCGCGGTCAGCCGCAGGTGTAGGTCACGCCGCCGACCTCCCACACGCCGGGACCGAGGTCGGCGCACATGCCGATGAGTCCGGCGAAGACGGTGACGACGAGGATGATCGCGACGATCTCCAGGATCGTGATGATCGCGCCGACGATGATGCCCGCGATGGCGAGCCCCTTGGGCTGACCGGCCTTGCCGAGCTTCACGGCGGCCACGATGCTGATGATCAGGCCGACGGGCGCCATGAGGAATGCGAGGACCAGTCCGACGATCGACAGCACCCGGCCCGGCGGAGTAGGCGTGGGCTGCGAGTAGGCAGGAGCGGGAGCAGCCGGGTAGCCGCCTCCCGGGGCGGCCGGGGCGCCGGAGCCGGGGGTCGGCTGCTCAGGGTATGGCGGGGGATTCGTCATGCGCTGTCCTGTCTCTGGGGGTACGAGGATTGTGCCCGGCGGCTCCGGACGCCCCGAGCGTAGCGAAGCGTCGGCGCCCGCACCATCCCCTCCGGACGCGGCACGGTCGCACGGACTCTTCCGCCGACGCGGCCCCAGGCGTAGCGTGCGGGTATGTGCCGAAACATCGTCCCGCTCAACAACCTCGAGCCTGCCGCGACCGACGACGAGTGCCACGACGCAGCCCTGCAGTTCGTGCGCAAGATCGCCGGGACGACGGCACCGTCCCGTGCCAATCGAGCCGTGTTCGATCGCGCTGTCACCGAGATCGCTCAGGCGACCCGGGTGCTCCTGGACGAGCTCGTCACGACGGCGCCCCCGAAGAACCGCGACGAGGAGGCGGCCAAGCGTCGGGCTCGGTCCGCAGAGCGCTACGAGGCGATCCGGGTGTATCAGCAGGAGAAGCGCGCGGCACGTGCGACCTCGTGAGAACGAAGTCGCGGGGAAGACGGCCGTGTATGCCAGAATCGACATACCCCGCTCGACTTTCCCGGCGGTTCCGGTGATGAAGGCACCGAGATCGCAGGCCGATCCCCATCGGTCAGGGAACCTCCCCAAGGAGAGCTGTATCCATGCCTGAGGATTCTCCTCGCGTTCTCGTCGTCGATGACGATCCGGACGTCGCCCTGCTCGTGAAGACCGTGCTCGAGCGGCGGGCGGGCTGCATCGTCGATGTCGCGGAAGACGGTCAGGTCGCCGTCGAGCGCGTCGGGGCGCAGCGCCCCGACGTCGTCGTGACCGACATCGAGATGCCGGGGCTGAGCGGCCTGGAGTTGCTGGCCGAGCTGCGTCGAACGGTTCCGACCGTGCCCGTGCTGGTGATGACGGCCCACGTCTCCGTCGAGTACGCGGTCTCCGCGCTGCGTGCGCAGGCGGACGAGTTCCTCACGAAACCGCTCGACAACGCCAAACTCGTCGAGTCCGTCACTCGGCTGATCGAGGAGGGGCGTCGGCGCCGGGAGGGGGCCCGCCAACCGGAACGGGTGCTCGCGATCGGCGCGCACCCCGATGACGTGGAGATCGGCGTCGGCGGACTTCTCGCTGCCCACGCCAGGGCGGGCGACGAGATCACGATCCTCACCCTCTCCCGCGGTGCCAGAGGCGGTGACGCCGACAGCCGACAGGACGAGTCGCTGGCCGCGGCCGAGTTGCTCGGCGCCCGGCTCTTCCTCAAGGACCTCGTCGACACCGAGATCCCCGGCGGCGGATCGACCGTGCGCCTCATCGAAGAGGTGGTGCAGGAGATCCGCCCCACCATCGTCTACACGCATTCGGGTCACGACAGGCACCAGGATCACCGGGCCGTGAGTGAGGCCACGATCGTGGCCACCCGGCGCGTCGGCACGGTCGCCTGCTACCAGAGCCCGTCGTCGACGATCGACTTCCGCCCTACGCGGTTCGTGCGGATCGACCAGTACCTGGACGAGAAGCTCCGGCTCCTGGAGAGCTTCCACTCGCAGACCGCGAGCCGGGAGTACCTCGCACCCGAGTTCGTCACGGCGACCGCACGATACTGGTCGCGGTTCGGGGGTGGGACAGCCGTCGAACCCCTCGAGGTCGTGCGTGAGACGGCGGAGTTCATCGGTGCCCACGAACTCAGCCGACGGGAGAACTGATGACGACGCGCGTACTGGTGACCGGCGCGGGAGGTCCGGCAGGTGTGGCCGTGATCCGCTCCCTCCTCCGCCGAGCCGATCTGACCGTGTTCGCCGCCGACATGGACGGGTGGGCGAGCGGCATCTATCTGGTGCCTCCGGCGCAGCGTCGTCTGGTGCCACCGGGGCGGGACGTGGACTTCGTGCCGGCCATCGCGCGGATGGTCGAAGCCGACGCCCTCGACCTCGTGATCTCCACGGTGGATGTCGAGCTCATCGCCCTCGCCGGACGACGGGACGAGCTGGCCCCCGCGGTCCTGGCCGCGCCCTCGGCGGACACGTTGAACACCGCGCTCGACAAGCTCGCCCTCGCCGAGCGATGCGCCCCGACCGGTCGCACGCCCCGCACGGTCCTCGCCGGCCCCGAGGCGGAGGCCGTCGACTGGGAGTTCCCGGTCTTCGCCAAGCCTCGCCAGGGTGCGGGAAGCCGTGGCGTCCGACTCGTGCCGGATCGTGCCGCCCTCGAGGCGCTGCCCACGGACGAAGGCCTGATCGTGCAGGACTTTCTCCCGGGGGAGGAGTACTCGGTCGACGTCATCGCCGATGCTGCGGGTGCCGTGGTCGCCGCCGTGCCGCGCACCCGTGCCAGGGTCGACTCGGGGGTCGCGATCGCCGGACGCACCGTGCGTGACCCCGAACTCGAGGAGACCGCCGCATCGATCGCGCGGGCCATCGGACTCGTGGGCGTCGCGAACGTGCAGCTGCGTCGTGACCGCGCCGGTCGTGCCGTGCTGCTCGAGGTCAACCCGCGCTTCCCCGGGGCTCTGCCGCTCACGATCGCGGCCGGGGTCGACATCCCGTCGCTCGTCGCGGATCTGTTCCTGGGGCGTGAGCTGCCGGTGAACATCCCGTTCCGTGAGGTCGCTTCGGTGCGCTTCCTGGAAGACGTGATCGTCGAGGTCGAGGACGTGCTGGTCTCCGACCACGCGGGGCACCAGGAGGAGCTGTGAGCCACCCCCTGCTTCGCGGCGATCACCACGTCCATTCGACCTTCTCCGACGACGCCGTCTCGACGCTCTCCGAGAATGTCGAGGCCGCGGCGGCGGCGGGCCTGAGCACGGTGCGGTTGGTCGACCATGTGCGTGAGAGCACCACCTGGGTGCCCGAGTACCTCTCCGCCGTGCGCGCTCTCCGGGTGCCGGACGGGCTCGTGGTGCTCACCGGTGTGGAAGCGAAGATCCTCGACAGCTCCGGATCCCTCGACATCCCGGCTCTGCCGGACGGCATCGACCGGATCCTGATCGCCGACCATCAGTACCCCGGTGTCGACGGTCCGCTCGGCCCGTCCGTCGTGCGCGAGCGGATCGCCGCAGGGTGGGCGGTGGACGATGTGCTCGACCAGCTCGTGAACGCCCTGATCGCCACGATGCGCCGGTACCCGGGCAACCAGCTCGCGCACTGCTTCTCCCTCCTGCCCAAGATCGGGCTGTCCGAGCAGGATCTCGGGGCGGAGCGGACGCAGGCCTGGGCACGTGCCGCCGTCGAGACCGGGACACGGGTGGAGGTCAACGAGAAATGGGCGTGCCCCGGGCCTGAAGCGCTGTCGGCCCTGCAACGGGCGGGTGGAGAGCTCGTCGCCTCCACGGACAGTCATGAAGCGGCGGATGTCGGCCGATACTCCCGTGTGATCCCGCTGCTCGACGCGATCGAGGCCTCGTCATGACGGATCTGACCTGGCTCCAGACAGTCGTCGTCGTCCTCCTCCTGCTCTGCGTGCTGGTCGGCACGCTACCCGTCGTCAACACGGGGTTGCAGTTCCTCGTGCTGCCACTGCACGCGTTCCGCAACCATTACGGCAAGGCGGCCCCGTATCACCCGAACGTCGCGGTCATCATCCCGGCATGGAACGAGGGGCTCGTCATCGGCCCCGCCATCGAACGGCTGCTCCAGCTGGAGTACCCCGGCGAGCGACTGAGGATCTTCGTCGTCGACGATGCGTCCACGGACGACACACCCACCATCGTCGCCGCGAAGGCGGCAGCACATCCTGGACGCGTCGTGCACCTGCGGCGCGAGAAGGGCGGCGAAGGCAAGGCCCACACGCTCAACCACGGACTCGAGATCGCGCTCGCGGACGAGTGGACCGAAGCCGTGCTCATCATGGATGCGGACGTCATCTTCGCACGCGACTCCCTCCGCAAGCTCAGCCGGCATCTCGCCGACGACGAAGTCGGTGCCGCGACCGCCTACATCGCCGAGGGCAGCCGCGACCGAAACTACCTCACGCGCTTCATCGCGATCGAGTACGTGATCGGGCAGCTCTCCGCGCGCCGGGTGCAGAACGTCGGCGGCGCGATCGCGTGCCTCGCCGGCGGGGCGCAGCTGCATTCCCGCGCGAACCTCGAGGCGATCGGCGGACGCATCCCGACGGGGACCCTCGCAGAAGACACCATGACCACGTTCGAAGGTCAGCTCAAGGGGCGGCGCATGGTCTTCGAGCCGCACGCCGTCGTGCTGGCCGAAGAGCCGCGGACGATCGACAGCCTGTGGAAGCAGCGCCTGCGCTGGGCGCGGGGCAACGTGCAGCTGACATCGATCTACCGGAAGCTGTGGTTCCGTCCGAGCCCCACCCATCGCCTGGGGAGCTTCTCATTCGGTCTGGCCTGGTTCACGATCCTGCTGCTGCCGGCGTTCATGCTCCTCGCCGCGGCGGGAATGCTCGCGCTGCTGGTCCTGCACAGCGACATCGCCGAGTTCGTGTTCCGCTTCATGTGGATCTCGGCGGCCTGCATCTATCTCTTCTCGATACTCTTCTCCGTGCAGCTCGACCCGCGAACGGGGAGGCATTCCTGGCGTGAGGCGATCATGTTCCCCGGGCTCGGGGCGCTCCTCCTCATGGCCATCGCCCTCTTCCCGTGGCTGTTCCAGGCGCTTCTGCAGGCGCTCGGCCAGCGCGCCACCGAGCAGACGTTGTTCACCTGGGCGGTGATCTTCTATCTGTGGGGTCCGATCTCGATGCTGGGGATCTGGCTCGCCCGCGCGGTGGAACCGCTCCCTGCCGGCCGCTTCTTCGCCGGCCTGCTGCTGTACGTCTGCGGCTACGGGTCCCTGCTCTGCGCCATCACGGTGGATTCGTACATCAAAGAATGGCGTCGCGCCGACGCCTCCTGGATCAAGACCGAGAAGATCGGACGTGTGGACTCATGACCGCAGCACCGTCACACGACACCGAAGCGGAGGAGATCGCCGAGGATGCGCGCCGCGAGCGGCGACTGATCCCGCAGGCGATCATCGCTCTCGTCGTCGTCGCCGCCGTGGTCATCGTGCGAGAGCTGTTCCTTCGATGACCGGGAGGCCGTTGGCCCTGGTCGTGGAAGACGCCCCCGATCAGGCGGCGCTGCTGCGCCGCTATCTCGATCGCGAGGGCTTCGACGTGTTCATCGCCCGCGACGCCGAGTCGGCGATCGCCGCCTTCGATGAGATCGATCCGGTCCTGGCGGTGCTCGACCTGCTTCTGCCCGGGATCTCGGGGCAGGAGTGCGCGCGTCTGGTACAGGACCGGTTCCCTCGCTGCTTCCTCGTGATCAGCTCGGTGCTCGACGCGGCCGACTACCCGCCGGCGGATGCCGCCCTGCCGAAGCCCATCACCGGGGCCGACCTGCACGCCATCGTGGGGCGGGTCGAGCGATGAGGGCCACGCCGCTCGACCGGGCCGAGAACCGGTGGTATCGGATCTTCGACGACCCGAGCCCGTTGCTCAAGCAGGCACCGACGGTCATCGCAGCCGTCCTCGCGGGGCTGCTCACCTGGTGGGTGCCGGACCTGCCGGTCACTCATGCCGCGTCGGCGGTCGGCGGTATCGCTCTGGTTCTCGGGGCCACCGTCCTCGCCGCGGTGCTCACCGCACGGGGGATCCACGATGGGTGGGCCGTCCTGCTCATCCCGATCCTCGACATCGTCGGTCTCGGCCTCTTTCGCACCGGCACGGGAGGCCCCGGTGCTCTCTTCTCCGCTCTCATCCTCCTTCCCGTGGTCTGGTTGGCGGCGGCACCCGGCATCCGCTGGGTCTTCGTGGTCGCAGGCCTCACCTGCGTCGCGCTGCTCATGCCGTATCTGACCGATCCACCCCACACCTCGACCGAGTGGCTCCGTGGTGTCGTCGCCCCTCTGGTCTTCGCCGCGGTGGCGGCGGTCATCAACCAGCTCTCCCGACAGCAGCGTCTGCGCATCGAGCAGGCGGAGGAACTGGTGGCCGAGCGCACCAAGGCGCTGTCGGAGAACGTCGCGATGATCGTGCAGCTGCGCGACAAGGAGCGCCAGTACCGCGAGCTCCTGGATACGTTCGAGAGCGTCTGGTCGTCGATCACCGCGCAGGCCGTGATCGTCACGACGCGCGCGGGTGTCGTCACGGCCTGGAACCCCGGGGCCGAGCGCCTGCTGGGGCTCTCGGCCGGTGAGGCGCTGAAAGATGTGCGCATCGACCGCTTCTTCTCCACCGCCGTCCTGTCGATGCTGGCGGCGGAGCACGCCGACCGCCTGCAGCCGTCCGATGACCGCCGCTCGGGGGAGAACGAGCTCTCGCCGGGGATCCAGGCCTTGTTCGCGCAGGCCGATGCAGGACTCACGGTCGACGGTGACATCGAGGTGACGACCGCGGGCGGCACGACCGTTCCCGCCCGCGTGACCGTGAGCCCCCACAAGGACGGCGCCGGTGCGCAGCAGGGCTACCTGTTCGTGCTCACCGACGAGACCAGGGCGGTCGAGGTCGCCCGGATGAAGGACGAGTTCGTCGGGATGATCTCGCACGAGCTGCGCACCCCGCTCAGCGCCATCATCGGATTCCTCGATCTGCTCCAGAACGATCCCGGTCAGCCGCTCACCGGCGACCAGCAGGAGTTCGTGTCCATCATCGAGCGCAATGCGCAGCGCCTGCTCAACCTCGTCGGCGACCTCCTCTTCACCGCACAGGTGGAATCCGGGCGGTTCCCGCTCGATCGCGAGGAGGCCGATGTCGCCGAGCTCGTCCGTTCGGCGGTGGTGTCGGCGGGCCCGCACGCGCAACGAGAGGGTATCGAGATCGACGCCGAGGTCGGCCCTGACCCGGTCCGCCTCGTGGTCGACTCCGGAAGGATCGGCCAGGCGCTCGACAACCTCCTCTCCAACGCCATCAAGTTCACGCCGAGCGGTGGTCGGGTCACGGCGCGGGTGCGCCTGGTGGACGGGGGAGTGGAGCTCTCGGTCAGGGACACCGGGGTCGGGATCCCCGAGAACGAGCAGGGGATGCTGTTCACGCGCTTCTTCCGCGCGTCGACCGCGACACGCAATGCCGTACCGGGGGTGGGGCTCGGACTCACGATCACGCGAGCGATCGTCCTGGCGCACGGCGGCACCATGGACGTCACGAGTCAGGAGGGCGTCGGCACCGAGTTCCGGTTCGTCCTCCCCGTCGCCCCTCGCACCGAAGCGCTCACGGGCCTGGGTCACGTCGACTGACGCGGCCGGCCGCGGTTCGTGCCCGGCCGCTCGCGCTGATAGCCTGGTCGGCTCGGCACATGCGGGGCGGAAGGACGGCCACGCACCGTGGGCTACATCGATGTCTCCAGCGTCTCACTGACGCTCCCCGACGGCAGACCGCTTCTCGACGAGGTGACGTTCCGTGTCGGCTCCGGGTCGACGAGCGCGCTCATCGGCCCCAACGGCGCGGGCAAGACGACGTTGCTGCGCATCATCCGCGGCGATCAGTCCGCCGATGACGGGGTCGTGACGATCGAGGGCGGCCTGGGCGTCATGGACCAGTTCGTCGGTCACGGCGAGGCCGGGGAGACGGTCCACCACCTGCTCGTGCGCGTCGCGCCCGCGCGCATCCGTACCGCGGCCGAGACGCTCGAAGCTGCGGAGAACGCGCTGATCGAGCGCGACGAGCACGACACGCAGATGGCGTATGCGTCGGCGATCGCCGAATACGCCGATGCCGGTGGATACGAGCACGAGACCGTCTGGGATCAGTGCACGGTCGCGGCGCTCGGGGTGCCGTTCGAGCGGGCGCGGTTCCGCGAGCTCACGACGCTGTCCGGGGGCGAGCAGAAGCGGCTCGCACTCGAAGCGCTGCTGCGCGGACCCGACGAGGTGCTGCTGCTCGATGAGCCGGACAACTACCTCGACGTCCCGACGAAGCGCTGGCTCGAGGAGCAGCTACGGGCGACGCCGAAGACCGTGCTGCTCGTGTCGCACGACCGGGAACTCCTGGCACGTGCCATCGATCGGCTGATCACGCTCGAGCCCGGTGGCGCGGGTGCCACGGCCTGGGTCCACGGCGGTGGATTCGGTACCTATCCGCAGGCGCGGGCGGACCGGATGGAGCGGCTTGACGAACTGCGTCGTCGCTGGGATGAGCAGCACGAGAAGCTGCGCACCCTCGTCGCGAACCTCAAGGTGAAGGCGTCGGCGAACGACGGCTTCGCGTCTCGGTACCAGGCGGCGCAGACGCGGTTGCGGAAGTTCGAAGAGGCGGGTCCGCCCGAGGAGCGCCCGCCCGCGCAGGATTTCGACATGCGCCTGCGGGGAGCGCGCACGGGCAAGCGCGCCGTGGTGGTGCAGCGCCTGGAGCTGACCGGGCTGATGCGGCCGTTCGACACGGAGATCTGGTACGGCGATCGCGTCGCCGTGCTCGGCTCGAACGGGTCGGGCAAGTCCCACTTCCTGCGCTTGCTCGCGCGTGGTGGCAGCGACCCCGACACCACGCTCGGTCACGTCACCTCGTCGGGGGAGCAGCTGAGCGTGGTCGAGCACACCGGCGCAGCGACGCTCGGAGCGCGGGTCGTGCCCGGTCTGTTCGCGCAGACGCACGCGCATCCGGAGTTCGTCGGGCGCACGCTCCTCGACATCCTGCACCGGGGTGACGATCGTCGCACCGGGATGCCGCGCGATGCCGCGAGCTCGGCGCTCGACCGCTATGGGCTCGTGCGTCAGGCCCTGCAGACTTTCGACTCGCTGTCCGGTGGACAGCAGGCACGTTTCCAAGTCTTGTTGCTCGAGCTCTCCGGGGCGACGCTGCTGCTCCTGGACGAGCCGACCGACAATCTCGACCTGGAGTCGGCCGAGGCACTGGAACAGGCACTCGCGCGATTCGAGGGCACGGTGCTGGCCGTGACACACGATCGATGGTTCGCGCGATCGTTCGACCGGTTCCTGGTGTTCGGCTCGGGCGGGGACGTGTACGAGTCCGACGAACCGGTCTGGGATGAGCGCCGCGTGGCCCGCGCCCGCTGACGATACGGAGGCCGGAGGGGCGGGTACGCACACTGAGAGTCCGCGCGTGGGGATCACCTTCGCCACATCCGACGACCATCAGGAGCCGGGCCGCGTGCGTCCGCCCGAGCCGACCCCCGCTCCCGGGTAGGCTGGACGAGTGACCATGGAGATCGAGCTCGGCCGAGGAAAGCGCGCACGTCGCGCGTACACGTTCGACGACATCGCGGTGGTGCCATCGCGGCGCACGCGCAACCCGGAGGACGTGTCGACCGCATGGACGATCGACGCCTTCGGCTTCGACATCCCGGTGCTGGGAGCGCCGATGGACTCGGTTGTGAGCCCGCAGACGGCGATCATGCTCGGACAGCTCGGCGGGCTCGGCGTCCTCGACCTCGAGGGTCTGTGGACGCGTTACGAAGACCCGGAGCCGCTGCTGGCGGAGATCGCCGGACTCGACGAGGGCGAGGCCACCGTCCGGATGCAGCAGCTGTACTCGGAGCCGATCAAGCCCGAGCTCATCACCCGCCGACTCGCCGAGATCCGCGAGTCCGGCGTCACGGTCGCCGGTTCGCTGACGCCGCAGCGCACCCAGGAGTACTACGACACGGTCGCCGCAGCGGGCGTCGACCTGTTCGTGATCCGCGGCACCACCGTGTCTGCCGAGCACGTCTCGAGCGTCGCGGAGCCCCTCAACCTCAAGAAGTTCATCTACGACCTCGACGTCCCCGTCATCGTCGGTGGCGCGGCGACCTACACCGCGGCCCTCCATCTCATGCGCACGGGCGCAGCAGGTGTGCTCGTCGGTTTCGGCGGCGGGGCGGCATCCACGACGCGTGCCACTCTCGGCATCCACGCGCCGATGGCGACCGCGGTCTCCGACGTCGCCGCGGCTCGCCGCGACTACCTCGACGAGTCCGGGGGCCGCTACGTCCACGTGATCGCCGATGGGGGCGTCGGCACCTCCGGCGACATCGTCAAGGCGCTCGCGATGGGGGCGGACGCCGTCATGCTCGGTGTCGCGCTCGCTCGGGCCACCGATGCGCCCGGCCGCGGCTTCCACTGGGGTCCCGAAGCCCACCACTCGAAGCTGCCGCGAGGCCGTCGTGTCGAGGTCGGGGGAATCGGCACGCTCGAGGAGATCCTCTACGGCCCGGCCCCGGTCGCCGACGGCACCGCGAACCTCATCGGCGCGCTGCGCAAGTCGATGGCGACCACCGGATACTCCGACCTCAAGGAGTTCCAGCGGGTCGAGGTCGTGCTCGCGCCGTACGAGGCCTGAGGCACAGCGCTCGACCGTGACGACTCCTGCTCTGTTCCCCCCGACCCTCCGCGAGGTCATGCTCCGGGGGCGCTGGATCGGGGTGCTGCTGCTGTGCCTCCTCGTCGCCGGGGTGTTCGCCTGGCTCGGTCAGTGGCAGTTGGAGCGCGCGATCGACACCGATCCGCCCCCCGCCGGCCAGACCGAGCAGGTGCAGCAGCTCACCGATGTCGTCGAGCCGGGTGAATACCTCCCCGAGCCGCTCGTGGGCCAGCGCGTCGAGACCTCGGGGCGCTGGATCCCCGAGGACTTCATCGTCGTGTCGAGCCGTTTCAACGACGATGTCCCGGGGTTCTGGGTGACCGGACAGTTGCGGGTCGCAGAGCGCACGTCGATCGCCGTCGCGATCGGGTGGACCCCCGATCGGGAGACCGCGGATGCGGCCGTGCGGGAGCTCGAAGCCGACGCGGACGGGTCAGAGGTCGAGGTGACCGGTCGGGTGATCTCGGACGAAGGACCCCGTGTCCCTCCGCACTCCGCGCCCGAGCAGTTGGACCGGATGTCGCCCGCCGCTCTGCTCAGCCGATGGCACGACATCGAGCAGCTTCACGTGTACCGCCCCTACCTCGCCTCGACCACGGCGTCCGCGGGGCTGGTCGACATCTCGTCGCCCGCACCCGAGGAGATGTCGCCGGTCAACTGGCTGAACGTCTTCTACGCGGTCGAGTGGGCCATCTTCGCGGGCTTCGCCTTCTACCTCTGGTACCGCCTGGCGAAAGACGCGTGGGAGCGCGAGGTCGAGGAGTTCGAAGACGCGCTCGGTCGGGAAACCACCTGATCATCGCGCGCATCCGCGCGCTCGACGGTGCGCAATTGTGTGCTCCCGTGCGGCGATAGCGACCTTCGTCAGGGGTCCCTCGGGCCATCCGGTGAGCGCTCGGTGACGAATCGGGAAACTCCGTTGAGGATGTCCTGACCGCTCCGTATGCTCGCACCATGTGAGCGCGCTGGGAGTTTCCCCTGTGTGCCGTGACAGTCCTGAGAAGTGTCGAACCCGACCGAGGAGACAGCACCGATGATGTCCGCCCCAGACGAGAGGAACCGCATGGTTCCGGTCTCGCACCGTAGAAGTCGGGGGCGCATCGGCGCTCTCGCCGTGACCTGCGTCGCCGCGCTGAGCTTCGGCTCGCTGGCCGCCGTTCCCGCCGCAGCCGACACCACGGGCACGGGGGTGGTGATCAACGAGGCGTATCTCTCCGGCGGCAGCGCGGGGGCGGCCTTCAAGAACAAGTTCGTCGAGCTCTACAACCCGACGTCCGCCGCGATCACCCTCGATGGCATGTCGCTGCAGTACCGGTCCGCCAGCGGCACAGGCGCCTTCAACGGTGTGGCCGCGCTCACCGGGGAGATCCCCGCCGGCGGCTACTACCTGGTGCAGGGCAACAGCAACGGCGCGAACGGTGCCGAGCTCCCCACGCCGGATGCCGTCACCACCCTGACTCCGAGCGGCACCAACGGCACACTCGCCCTCGTCGAGGGCACCGCCGCCGTCACTCTCACGCCGGGTTCGACGGTGGGTGTGGACGGTGTGGTCGACCTGCTCGGCTACGGCTCGTCGAACACCTTCGAGACGAAGGCGGCCACGGCGCCGTCGGGGAACACCGACGTCAAGTCGTTGAACCGCACGGGCGCTGTCGACACCGACGACAACAGCGCGGACTTCACGCTCTCTGCGACGATCACCCCGCAGGGCTCCGGCGGCACCGGCCCCGGAACAGACCCGGGTGAGGATCCGATCGCGGCGACGATCGCCGAGGTCCAGGGCACGACCGATGTCTCCCCGCTGAACGGCCAGACGGTCGAGGTCGAGGGCGTCGTCACGGCGGACTACCGCACGGGCGGCTACAAGGGCATCGTCATCCAGACCCAGGGCTCCGGCGGGGTGACGGATGCCACGCCGGGCGCCTCGGACGGGGTGTTCGTCTTCCTGAACGCGCTGTCCCCGACACTCGAGATCGGCGACCTCGTCTCGGTGACCGGTGCGGTGAGCGAGTACTTCGGGCAGACCCAGATCGCCCCGGCTGCGGCCGGTGACGTCGCGGTGCTGACCGCGGGAGTCGGCGTCCCCGCCGTCACACCGCTGCCGGACTCGGTGCGCGGTGCCGATCGGGAGCAGTACGAGAACATGTACGTGGCACCGGAGGGAAGCTACCGCCTGGCCTCCAGCCACCAGCTGTACAACTACGGAACGCTCTGGCTGAACGCCGGTGAAGACCTCGCGGTGAAGAGCACGGAGACCACGCGCCCCGGCGACGAGGCCACCGCGATCGCCGCGGCCAACCGCGCTAACCGCATCCTCCTGGATGACGGCTGGTCGATCCAGGTCACGAACAGCGGCCACCCCGGCGAGCAGCCGTACTTCACGAAGGACACCGTCGTCCGCAACGGCGACGTCGTGGACTTCAGCGACAACGGCTATGTGCTGCAGTGGGGGTTCGACGACTGGCGTCTGCAGCCGGTCGTACCGATCGACGATTCCTCGTCGGCCGACCTCAAGGTCGGATTCGAGGCGACGAACCCGCGGACCGCGTCGGCTCCGGAGGTCGGCGGCGACGTCCAGGTGGCCTCGTTCAACGTCTACAACTACTTCACGACGCTGAAGAGCGAGAACTCGAACGCCCGGGGTGCGGCGAACGCCGCGCAGTTCGCGATCCAGAAGTCGAAGATCGTCGCGGCGATCAACGGTCTGGACGCCGAGATCGTCTCCCTCATGGAGATCGAGAACTCCGTGAAGCTGGGCAAGCCGATCGACTCGGCGCTCGAGGATCTGGTCGCCGGCCTCAACGACGACGCGGGCGCCGAGGTGTGGGACTACGTGCCCACGCCCGACGCGCTGAACGACGCGGCCACCACCGACTACATCACGAACGCCATCATCTACAAGAAGGATGCCGTCACGACGGTGGGCGACAGTGCCACCGTCACGGATGAGAGCGTGTGGGGCAACGCCCGCGAGCCCATCGCCCAGGCGTTCGACATCGACGGCCGTGTGGTCACGGTCGTGGCCAACCACCTGAAGTCGAAGTCGCCGCCCCAGGGCGCGGGCGCTGAGCCGGCCGACGGGCAGGGCTTCTTCAACGCCGACCGCGTCGTGCAGGCGAACGCGATCCTCGCCTTCACGGAAGACCTGGAGGAGACGACGGGCAGCGGCGACATGCTGCTGATCGGCGATTTCAACGCCTACAGCGAGGAGGACCCGATCGACGTGTTCACCTCGAAGGGGTGGAGCGACCTGGTCGCCGATACGGCATCGGGGCAGTACACGTACACGTTCGACGGTGAGCTCGGTTCCCTCGACCACGTGATCGCGTCGCCGTCGCTGGCCTCGTCGATCACGGGCGCCGGAGTCTGGGGCATCAACTCTCCGGAGTGGAGCGACCGCGGCTACGCGTTCGGCGCCACCGAGGAGGGCACCCCGTACCGCTCCAGCGACCACGACCCCATCATCGTCGGCGTCTCCGCGGAGATCCCGCCGGTGAGCATCGACGTCGTCACGGTCAACGACTTCCACGGAAGGATCGAAGCCGACGGCGCCGCCGCGGGAGCCGCGGTGCTGGCAGGGGCTGTGAAGCAGTTCCGTGAGGCGAACCCGAACACGATCTTCGCCGGTGCCGGCGACCTGGTCGGCGCCTCGACGTTCACCTCGTTCATCAACGACGACAACCCGACGATCGACGCCCTCAACGCGGCCGGTCTCGACGTCAGCGCAGCGGGTAACCACGAGTTCGACCAGGGCTGGGAGGACCTGCGCGATCGGGTGCAGGACCGCGCGGACTGGGAGTACATCGCCTCGAACGTGTTCGTCACCGAGACCGGTGAGCCGGCGCTCGCCCCCGCCTGGGTCAAGGAGCTCGACGGTGTGAAGGTCGGCTTCATCGGAGCCGTCACCGAGGACCTCGACTCGCTCGTCTCGCCGGAGGGCATCGCGGACCTCGAAGTCCGGAGCATCGCCGATTCCGTGAACGCGGTGGCCGACGACCTGCGTGACGGCGACGAGTCCAACGGGGAGGCGGATGTCATCATCCTGCTCGTGCATGAGGGCGCTTCCAGCGTCGAGCTGTCGAGCATCACCCCGGATTCGCCGCTCGGCGAGATCGTGTACGGGGTCGATGAAGACGTCGACGCCATCGTGTCGGCCCACACCCACCTCGCCTACAACCACGTGATCGATGGCCGCCCGGTCGTCTCCGCGGGGCAGTACGGCGAGAACCTGGGCCTGATGAACATCCAGGTCGACGCCACCACGAAGGACCTGATCTCGATCACCAACGAGATCAAGCCCCTCACCGAGGCCGGCAAGCCGCTCTATCCGGCAGTGCCGGAGGTGCAGACGATCGTCGACAAGGCGAAGGCCGAGGCCGATGTCCTGGGAGCGATCAAGGTCGGCGACATCACGGCGGACTTCAACCGCGCGCGTCAGACCAACGGCTCGGAGAACCGCGGTGGAGAGTCCACCATCGGCAACTTCGTCGCCGACGTGCAGCAGTCGTCCACCGGCGCCGACCTGGCTCTCATGAACCCGGGCGGTATCCGCGCGAACCTCACGTACGCGTCCTCCGGAGCATCCGATCCCGACGGCAACGTCACCTACCGAGAAGCGGCGACGGTCCAGCCGTTCGCCAACACGCTCGTGACGCTCACGCTCACGGGTGCGCAGCTGAAGAGCGTGCTCGAGGAGCAGTGGCAGCCGGCGGGTTCGGCACGTCCGTTCCTGAAGCTCGGGGTCTCGAAGGGGCTGGTCTACACGTACGACCCCGCAGCGGCACAGGGTTCGCGGATCACCTCGATGACGCTCGACGGCACGCCGGTGGATCCTGCGGCGGACTACACGGTCGCGGCCAACTCGTTCCTCGCTGCGGGAGGAGACAACTTCTCCACCTTCAAGGAGGGCACGGGCAAGCGCGACACCGGCAAGATCGACCTGCAGTCGATGGTCGACTGGTTCGACGCGAACAAGACCGCCAGCCCCGATTACGCCCAGCGCGCGGTCGGTGTGTCGGTCAGCCCGGCGGACGCCGACGGGTACAGCGCCGGTGACCAGGTCACGGTGTCGCTCTCGTCGCTGGCGTTCAGCGCGGGCGAGCCGGCTCCGGGAGAGGTGTCGCTCTCGCTGGGAGACACCGTCCTGGCGACGGGTGCGGTGGATCCGACGATCGTCGACACCACGGATGAGGGCGGTCGTGCCGCTCTGACCTTCACGGTTCCGTCGGGTGTCTTCGGCGAACAGGTCCTGACCGTCGCGGTCGCCGGGACGGGGACCACCGCGCAGGTGCCGTTCACGATCGCCGGCGAGGAGGAGTTCGCGGGCACGATCGCCCTGGGCTCGTCCAAGGTGTCGGCGGGCAAGAACCTCAAGGTCACCGGCCAGGGGTACGAGCCCGGTGAGACGGTGACGATCGAGCTGCGCCCGAAGAAGGGCAAGCCGGTCGAGGTCGGCACGGTCCAGGTGTCCGCGGACGGCACCTTCAGCACGCAGGTGACGGTGCCGAAGAGCGCTCCCTCGGGCAAGTGCACCGTCGCGGCGGCTCAGGCCGATGGCGACGAGGCGACCGCCACGGTCAAGGTCAACCGCGCCGGCGGCATCATCGGTGCGATCCTCGACTGGCTCTGGGAACTCCTCACCAGGTGGTTCTGATCCGTTAGTCGGATGACACGCACGAAGGCCGTCGGGAGTGCTTCCGGCGGCCTTCGTCATGCCGTCGGAACTCAGGCGGTCACCGTGACCGGAGCCCACACGAACCCGTCGGGGTCGACGGCGGCGCCGAGCGCACCGTGGACCGTGAGCCGATGCGAGCCCGACCCGGCCGCCGGAACACCCGCATCCTTGGCGAGCGATGCATACCGATACAGGCCGAGGCCGATCGGGCTCGCTCCCGTGTCGAACTGCACGTAGCTGCGGCCGAAGCTCTTCGCGACCGGGACGCCCCGGTCCGCATAGAAGTTCTTCGACGCGACCACATCCTTCGCGCCGAGCAGGAGGATCATCTCGTCGATCGTGCGGCTCGGGGGAGCAGTGTCCTTCTTCGCCGACGTCGCGACCTTCCAGATCGCGCCGTCCGGTGCCTGGATCGTGCCTCCGACACCCCAGAGGGACTTCGAGACGGGGCTGATCACGCGGGCGCCGGCGGTGACGGCAGCGTCCACGAGGGCGCGGACGTTCGCCGGCTGCGAGACGACGAGCGACAGCGTGTACCCGCGGAAGCCGGAGGTCTCGGCATCCGCGGTGCGGAGGCGCAGGCGGTCACCGAGGTCGAAGGCCTGCGTGTAGAACGAGCGGGCGGCGTCCACGTCCGGGACGTCGAGGGTGAGGGAATCGATCGTGGTGTTCATGCAGGAGACGCTACGGAGGCTCCGCGGGGGCCGCTTCTCGATTCCTGATCGATGTGCGGAGGCCCGGACGCTGCTGTCAGAGAGTCAGGACCCGCGCGTCTGCCTACGGAAGCGACGGGCTGGCCACTATCGGATAGGTGACGTCCTCGCCCCGGTGCCTGACTACTTGAGTGAGGACGCTCCCGCTCGCGAGATAGGAGGTCTCTACTGCGTTGCCTGCAGCATCCGTCGCCCGTGGCGCAGCGATGATCGCGATGATGAGTTCGATGTTCGGCGTGCCGGATGGGCGGGTGACGAGCGCGGAACCGCTCCTGTGGAGCGAGACAGTGGTCCCGGTGCCGAAGTCATAGCTGTACTCTTCCGGCTGCTCAGCAGACGCGATGAGTGTATTCGTCTTCACGGAGCTTGCCGCCGTCATCACCGTGACGGACGGAGCAGCCGCGGCGGCGGCGAAGGCAGGTGCCTCTCCCGCGAGCAACAGGCCTCCGATCATGGCACCCGCCACCAGCGTGGACAGTCGATACTTCGGGATACGCATCGTGTTACTCCTTCGTGATGTCACCGTGACACTTCGACCGACCATAGGGAAGAACCGATGATCTGTCTGTCGGCCATTCGGAGGACATGACGCGCGCCCCGGATTCTCGGACATGAGGTGGCGAGATGATCGTCCGGGAAGGAAACCAGGACAGGCTCGGGCCCCCATCGACGCCGACTAGACTGGACGCATGCCCGAACCGAAAGTCGCCAGCTTTCCGGCGATCCGCGGTGCGCTGAAGTTCTACCAGATCGCGTCGATCATCACAGGAGTCATGCTGCTCCTGCTGCTGACCGAGATGGTGCTGAAGTACACGCCGATCCACCTCGAGCTCTTCCTGGGCGGCTCCGGAGGACCGCTCTGGTTCGCCGGCGTGCTCGCCGGGCCCGACTGCCAGTGGTGGTCGCTCTTCGCCCCGATGACCAACTCCTGCGAGATGACCTCGTTGGGCGACGGGTTCAACCTGTCCCTGTTCATCCTCGTGGCGCACGGGTGGTTCTACGTCGTCTACCTGTTCGCGTGCTTCCGCATGTGGAGCCTGATGCGCTGGCGCTTCCCGCGCTTCATCATGCTCGCGCTCGGCGGTGTCGTGCCGCTGCTGTCGTTCTTCATGGAGGCGGTCGTCGCCCGTGAGGTCAAGACCTATCTCGCCACCCGAGAGGCCGCCGAGGCCTCCGCCCCCGCCCCGGAAGGTGTCCGTTGACCGAACAGTCCGAGACCCAGCAGCGTCCTGCGCTCGTCGTCGACTTCGGCGCGCAGTACGCGCAGCTGATCGCCCGCCGCGTCCGTGAGGCGGGCGTCTACAGCGAGATCGTGCCGCACACCGCCACGGCTGCCGAGATCGCCGCCAAGAACCCGGTCGCGATCATCCTCTCCGGCGGACCCTCGTCCGTGTACGAGGAGGGGGCGCCGCGCCTCGACCCCGCGGTCTTCGAGCTCGGTGTCCCGACCCTCGGCATCTGCTACGGCTTCCAGTACATGGCCCAGACCCTGGGCGGCGAGGTCGCCCACACCGGCCTGCGCGAGTACGGCGCCACCGATGCCGTCATCACCGGCGACGGCGGAACCCTGCTGGGCGGCCAGCCCGCGGAGCAGAACGTCTGGATGAGTCACGGCGACCAGGTCGCCAAGGCCCCCGAGGGCTTCGACGTGCTCGCCACGACCGAGGCCACCAAGGTCGCCGCGTTCGCACACGAGGAGCGCGGCTTCTACGGCGTGCAGTGGCACCCCGAGGTCAAGCACTCCGACCACGGCCAGCGTGTGCTCGAGAACTTCCTCCGCAAGGGGGCGGGTCTGGCCTCCGACTGGAACAGCGGCAACGTGATCGCCGAGCAGATCGAGCGTATCCGTGAGCAGGTCGGCGAGGCCCGCGTGATCTCCGCGCTCTCCGGTGGCGTCGACTCCGCGGTCTCCACCGCCCTCGTGCACAAGGCGATCGGCGACCAGCTGACCGCGGTCTTCGTCGACCACGGTCTCCTCCGCAAGGGCGAGCGCGAACAGGTCGAGAAGGACTACGTCGAGTCGACGGGTGTGCGGCTGATCACGGTCGACGCGGCCGACACGTTCCTCGGCCACCTGAAGGGTGTGACCGACCCCGAGGAGAAGCGCAAGATCATCGGACGCGAGTTCATCCGCGCGTTCGAGAAGGTGCAGCTCGACCTCGTCGCCGAGGCCAAGGCATCGGGCGGCGCTCCGGTGAAGTTCCTCGTGCAGGGCACTCTCTACCCCGACGTCGTCGAGTCCGGCGGCGGAGCGGGGACCGCGAACATCAAGTCGCACCACAACGTGGGCGGCCTCCCCGACGACCTCGACTTCGAACTGATCGAGCCGTTGCGCGCGCTGTTCAAGGACGAGGTCCGGGCGATCGGCCGCGAACTCGGCATTCCCGAGGCCATCGTGGGGCGTCAGCCGTTTCCGGGGCCCGGTCTCGGTATCCGGATCATCGGTGAGGTCACCGCTGACCGTCTCGAGATTCTGCGTGAGGCCGACGCCATCGCCCGCGAAGAGCTGACGAAGGCCGGACTCGACCAGGAGATCTGGCAGTGCCCGGTCGTGCTTCTCGCCGACGTGCGCTCGGTGGGTGTGCAGGGTGACGGTCGCACCTACGGCCACCCGATCGTGCTCCGTCCGGTGTCGAGCGAAGACGCCATGACCGCCGACTGGACGCGCCTGCCCTACGACGTGCTGTCGAAGATCTCGAACCGCATCACGAACGGCGTCCGTGACGTCAACCGTGTCGTGCTCGACGTCACGTCGAAGCCGCCGGGGACGATCGAGTGGGAGTAGGGGGCTCGGTGCTCCCCGATGCGGCGGCGGCTCTGCCCGACGCCGAGTACCTGGTGCTGTCGAGCCGGTTGATCCCGGGACTCGACGGCGGGTACACGATCGCCACGCTCGCGCGCGCCCGGCAGCTCGCCGGGGCGGGAGTCGCCGACGGGGCGGGACCACAGCTCCTCACGTTCGACCCCGGGACCGCTGCGGACCACGCCGCGCATCGGCGCACTTTCGTCGAGCACGGGGCACTCGAGGACTCGTCGCGCCTGCGAAATCTGTTCGACGAGGCGGTGGAGCCCAGCGGCGGCGCGGCGGGATGGCTGAGGGTGGCCGCCGACTCCGCGGTGGCCGCTGACCCCGGAGTCGAGTACCGGGTCCTCCGGGACACCGAAGACCGTCCTTTCGTGGCGCTCCCGGTGATTCCCGGCAACCCGGACTGGCACCTGACCGACGAGCCGGTGCTGGTGTTCGACGCCGACGGTGAGGCTGTCGGAGCTCTGCACGGGTTCCGCGGTCTGTACCGGGCCTGGCTCGACCACGTCACCGCTGCCTTCGGCGATCGCCCCATCGTCGTGATCTGCGAGTCTCGCCAGCTCGGTGAGCTCATCGCGGACTGGTCCGACCCGCGGGTGCGCATCGTGCACACGATCCACACCATGCACGTCGAAGCGCCGTACACCCCGGACTCGACCATGAACACGCTCTGGACGCGCTGGTTCCGGCTCGCCGACCGGTTCGATGCCGTGATCTGGCCGACCGCGACCCAGCGCGACGACGTGGTCGCGCGGTTCGGGGACACGGCTTTCCACGCGGTCGTCCCCAACCCGATCGCCCCCGTCGCTCCGCGCCCGGATCTGCGGGAGGACGGGCTCGTCGTCGTGCTCGGGCGCCTCGCTCCCGGAAAGCGCGTCGACCATGCGATCCGCGCCTTCCTCGCCGCCGATGTGCCGGGTGCGCGGATGGAGATCTGGGGCGGCGGGCCGGAGCAGGAGCGTCTGCAGGCGCTGATCGATGAGCTCGGCGCGGGGGATCGCATCGTGCTCGCCGGGTACTCCGACGCCCCGGGGACGGTGCTCGACCGCGCGTCCGTCCTGGTCACGTCCACGGCTTTCGAAGGCCAGCCGCTCGGCGTGGTCGAGGCGCTGCTGCACGCGACTCCCGTCATCTCGTACGACGTGCGCTACGGCATCCGTGATGTGCTGCAGCGCGGTGGCGGGATGCTGGTGCCGAGCGGCGACATCGATGCGCTCGGCCGAGCGATCCGCACGCTCCTGACCGACCCCGAGCGTCTCGCGGCGTTGAGCGCGGAAGCGCCGTCGGTCGCCGCGGCCTGGAGTCCCGAATCCTCGCTCGAGGCCCTCACCGCCGCGATCGCCGCCGCGGTCGCCGCTCCGCCCCGTCGCGCCTGACCCCGCCCC